>JALUTR010000087.1 GCA_027021785.1 Fidelibacterota bacterium
GGGGAAATCGATTCCTCGTTATTGCCCCTTTCGATCGGCTTCATGGTTCCGGTTGCCACCGATTCGGTTTTTTCCATACATGAAAATGTGGGGCAAAAAACCCGGGTCGTGGCCGAGGATATCGTGAAAAAAGGCGACGAAAATTGGGTGTATTTGCGAATAAAGAAACCGAGTTTTCGTACCTTTCTGTTTTTCGTCCCCTTTGATCCGCAGGACAAACAGCGTGCGTTTGATTACACGGTCAAGTTCGACAAGGATTTAACCGACTTTCACATCGCCGTCCAGAAGCCCCTGAAGGCCGAAAATTTCGAGTTGCTTCCCACCGGGGCCGAATCATTCAATGATCAGCACGGCCTGGAATTTTTCCGTTTTCATATCGAAAAACTGCCCGTCAATGAGACCAAGACCGTACAGGTTAAGTATGAGAATCCCTCCGGGATAACGACCATGCAGGTTCTACAGACCATGTTAAGCGGCAGCAAAGGCAAAGGCTCCGTGGACGCATCTTCTGTCAGCGGCCCGCCCCAAAGGTATCGTTTACCGTTATGGCAACCCCTGGCTGTATTGGCGATCCTGGCAATCATTGTCGGGGTAATATACCGCCGTTCCCAAGGACGCGAACCGGAACCGGTCGCAGAATCGGTGGCGCGCGGTGAAGCAACGGAAGAAACGCTGTTTTGTCCGGCTTGCGGAACCCGGTTAAAAGTCGGCGATAATTTCTGTTTTAAATGTGGACATAAGATTTAAATGTGGCCGGTACTGTTTAAAATCGGACCGTTTACGATCTACTCCTTCGGCTTCATGCTGGTGGTGGCTTTTTATAGCTGTTATTATTTGCTGTCCCGGGAGTTACGGCGCCTGAAATACGACGCCAAGTTGGCGTCGGACGTGGTTTTTGCCGGCGCCGTGGGAGGGATCATCGGCGCCAAGGTCTATTATCTGGTTGAGAATCTGAACCGCGTGATCGCCGATCCGATAGGGATGATTTTCAGTGGTTCGGGACTGGTCTTTTACGGCGGGCTTATCGGTGGTACCCTGGGGGTGTCCTGGGTGGTAAGACGCTACCATTTGAGTTGGTTGAAATTCGCCGATATTGTGGCCCCGTTGATTATCCTGGGGCATGCGATCGGACGGATCGGTTGTTTTTTGGTGGGCGATGATTATGGGATTCCAACCCGTCTTCCCTGGGGAGTTTCCTTCGAAAACGGATTACCGCCGACCACGACGGAAGTTTTCCGAACCTATTATCCCTGGATTGATCTGACCGGGTTCGCCCCGGGATTGTTAACGGTGCATCCGACCCAACTCTATGAGTCATTCCTGATGTTCCTGATATTCTTCTATTTATGGAAGAAGAGAACGACCATCAAGGTTGCCGGCAGCCTGTTCTTCACGTATTTGATATTGACCGGAGTTGAGCGCTTTTTCATCGAATTCATTCGCACCAATCCCAAATACATGTTTAATCTTTCCGGCGCGCAACTGGTTTCGATTTTCCTGATTGTAATCGGAATCATTTTTTTACGTTACCCGTTAAACTCAGGTGTGTCCGAACCTGAAACCAAAACGTAAAAACTATATTATACTTGGTTTTGGGATTTTCCTTTTAGTCGGCGGATTACTTGGAAAATCTCCGCTTTCCGTTGAAAAGCAGATTCCTTTCCCCGGGAGTTTCCAATCCCGGAATTTCGCACCCGATAAGATCGCCGTTGGCGGCAGCGGAAATATTTATCTCCTGGATAAATCATCCCGGCAAATTGCCGTATTGACGGCCGACGGGGATGTCCGCTTCGCCGGGGGGTTTGGAAACACCCAGGATGCCTTCTTTGATCCGATCGGTCTATCGGTGTACAATCTTGACGTTTGGGTAGCCGATCGATCCGAAAATCGGTTTATCGTCTATGATTCACGGTTGAACTTCATCCGGGTCGAGGAGCACGATCGCTTCTATCCCGAGTTGATGGCGGTGGATCCGTGGGGGAATATTTTTGTTTATTCGAGCCTGACGCATTCGATATTGCGAAAGTCGCAATCCGGCTGGGATTCGTTGCCTTTTATTGATTTGAATACCCAGACGAGCATTTCGGACTGTATCGAAGATATGGGGATCAGCTCCGACGGGGAAATCGGTCTCCTGGACACGTGCGAACATAACGCGATTCTTTTCAATCGTTTGGGACGCCTGATATTTACCTACCCGGTGGCGGTGGCGGATGCCAGGTACCTTGTACCCGCCAACGCTTCCTGGTTGGCAATCAACAAGCAGGGGAACGGACAGGAATTACCGGGCGGGGACGCATTCCAACTGGAAACGGAAACCGAAATACTTGATATCGGTTACTGGAAAGACAGGGTTTACGTTTTAACTTTCCGTCAAATATTCGTTTTACGTGTCCACGACCAATAACCGGTAAACCATCATTATTCGTGTAAACGGTTTCGGTTTGAAATAATTGTTGTTCAAGTAAATCCGGTGAGTATCAAAATAGCTGAAAAACATCATCATAATAAAGGGAAATTCCGTTTACAAATTTGTTTGTTAACGCTTTGTGCGACGCTTTTACCCCTCCAACTGTTTTCACAAACGAAAAGCGCCTTGGATACCGTAATCGTTCAACCCGGTCAGACCACAATCAATTTGCGACACGGGTTTATTATCGGTGCGACGCTACAAGTGTTTGGGGATGGGAAATGGATCGAAGGGGTGGATTTGGAACCCGTCCGGGGGAAGGTTGTATTACCCGATCCACCAAACGGGGAAAAGGAATATATTATTGCCTATGATTATTTACTACCCGGTTTGCCGCCCCAGGTCGGCCCGATCTATCGACGTTTCCCCGAATTGGATTCACTTATCAGCCGGCAGCCGGATACGACCGCAAATGCCCTCGATCCGACCGTCCCCGCTGCAGGGAATAATAACGATTTGATTTCAACCGGCACGGTGTATCGCAATATCGATATTACGCCCTTCGGCGGCACCGATTTGAGCGGCGGACTCCGACTCCAGTTGCAGGGGAAACTGGACAATAACATCCGGGTCAATGGTGTCCTCTCCGATCAGAACTTCCCCTTGCAGCCGGAAGGGAATACCAAAACACTGGATGAGATCGATAAAGTGTATATTGAGGTGAACCACCCCAATTTTCAAATAACGGCGGGCGATATTGACTATGTGGTGGAAAACGGTAAATATTTTAATATTAACAGAAAACTGATGGGATTGAAGAATAACTTTAAGTATAGGGATTGGTCCGGTAAAGCGGTCTACGCCGGCGCGGCCGGTCAATTTCATCAGTTGTCCTTCAAGGGCGCGGACGGGAACCAGGGGCCCTATTTTCTCACATCGGCAACCGGCAACCGTGATATCATCGTAATGGCCGGGTCGGAACGGGTATGGCTGGACGGTAAATTGATGGTGCGGGGGGAAAATTATGATTACATCATCGATTATTCCAGCGGAGAACTGACATTTACCCCCAAGCACATTATTTATTCGGACTCCGATATCTTTGTGGAATACCAATATTCCGATTTTCAATACAATCAAAATGTGATGGGAATGATGATTAACCGTGCGTTCGGCGGGGAAAACAACCTTTCGGTAGCCTGGTTGAAAGAATACAATCCGGCCACACCGAAAGCCCTGGGGATTTCACCATCGCTTGTCGATTCGCTGAGCGCGGCGGGGGACCGGGAGGCGCTTGTCTCCGGGGCGAAAGTTGATTCAACGGGAGATTACATACTGGAAAACGGCATTTACGTCTATCGACCGGCCAGGTCGGATACGACCATGACCCGCTATTCGGTAACCTTCCGGAACGATGCTCTGAGCGGCGCCTACATTAAGAAGGTCAGCCCGGAAGGGCGCCTCTATTTCGAATACGTCCCCATGGAATTACGGAATAATTACCAGGATTTATACAGCCCCGTGCGAAAAATTAACAGTCCCGTAAGCGAGGAGGTGTTGCAGGTTAAAAGTACCGTGAAACTATCGGAAAAGGTTCAATTATTAACCGAGTTGGCGTTGTCGAACCATGATCGTAACACCCTTTCGAATCTGGACGATAGTGACAACCAGGGCCTGGCCCACCGGGTGGAATTGCAGGCGCGGGATATTCGCTTGCCCTACGGCCTGGGGTTGACCTACGGTCTGAACGCCTGGGGGCGTTCGAAACGGTTTAACGGATTGCAACGGGACCGGGGGGTATTGTTTGCCCGGAACTGGAACATTACGGACACCTCACCGGCGAAGGAGACCATGATCAGTAATGAGGTAGCCCTGCATATTGCGAATTTCGGGCAGACCAGCGTGAACTGGTCGCAGTACACCTGGAATTCCACCGTGAAAAATCGCTGGCGGGGAGAAATAAACGGTAAGTCGCGCTGGGCGCCGGAAATCCGGATAAATTACAGTCGGGTGAATTCGCCTGAAAAGCGCTTCACGCAGGCAACGGGTAAAGTCGCCTTCCTGCCCGGGGCATTCCACCCGTATGTTGCCTACCGGGCGGAGACGGAGGAATTTAACCGTCGGTTCGAGCACCGAACGGTGGGATTTCAGTGGGGACGCAAACAATCGGAGGCCGGTTTCGGGCTTGGCAAACGCGTTGATTGGGCGGAAAACGACACTACCCGGGCGGGGCTGGAAAGACTGAGCATCGGCTATTTCGGCGAATTCAATTACACGGGGCGCTCTCCAAAGGGCTGGCGACAGGAAATCATTTTACGAAAACGGATTAACGACAATTTTCAGATCAACCGGAAAGATAATTATGACCTGGCACAAATACAGTTGAATTACAGCGCCCCGTCCCGTTTCATCCAATGGGATCTGAAGGGCAAATTGGAGAAGTCGCTGACGGAAACCCGGGCGGTTGTTTATGATTCCGTGGGCACGGGATTGGGATCGTACCGGTACGATCCGGGATTCAATGAATATGTTGCCGATCCCAACGGAGCCTATATCGCGTACACGGTGTTGACCGGTGATCGGCGGCCCACTTCGCATTTGGAGGGGGTGCAACGGCTGGACATGAATTTTCGGAAGTCAAGGTTCCGTACGCTGAAAGATTTCGACCTGCAGCTTGAATACCGGATCAATTATCGGGGGAAATCGCTTCGTATGCCCGACATTCTCAAACCGGCCGGGGAACAAACCGGTGTTACCAGGTCGTTCTGGAATTTCCGGCACGAGATCGATTATAATCCCCGCTTTACCACCCGCCGGTTGCGAAATTGGGTGTTGGTCACACGCGACCTGAACGGTTACGATCCGCGGGGCAATGAATTGCGGAAATCGTGGGAAACCGGGTCGGAATGGTATGAACCGGTCAAGAACCAGGTGCAGGTCGTAAGCCAGGCCAATCTGCACGCCACGGACATCGTTTCCCAATTTTCCAATTTAAGAAACCGGGAAGTAAACGGTTGGTGGCTGGAAACGGGATTGAAATGGCAAATTGAGCAGGAATGGCAGTTGACAGGCACCGTGCAGCACGGACGTGACCGGGGGACACACTACCTGGCTGAATACAGCGCTCGATTTTATGGCATCCGGCTCGAGGTATTGCGCTTTATCGGCAGGAAGGGTCGGCTCCAGGGCCGGGTGGATTGGAACACCGTTACCAAAGAGCCGGAGGCCGGATCGCTCCCCCCGGAAGCGGCAAAAGGATTGGCCGTCGGCAAATCCCTGAAGGTCTATCTTCAGTCGTATATGCTTATTGGCGATAACCTTTCGCTGAACATGTCAATGGATTACCTCAACGACGCGCGATACCGGGACCTGGTAACCTTGCGAGGGGAAATTCGTGCGTATTTTTAAACCGTTGGCCGCGTTGTTTTTCCTGACCATTGGTTGGGGACAGGGATACCGCGTTCAGACCAGCGATAACGGCCGGTTCATTGCCGCCGATTCGGCGGACATATCAGGATGGTTAATGGAACGGCTGGAAAGAAACGGGGGAGCCGGAAGTTATTATGTCCTGGAATGGTTGAAGTTAGCGGATTCGATTAAAGTCCGTTATCGGTTGCAAGACACCGACGTGCGTGTGGATTCCCTGGTGTTTATCGATAACAACCCGGTCATCCCGGTGGTGCGAAAACGGTTGTTCGGATCGTTGTTGAATTCCCGTCCCGTTTCGGAAAGCGATATGCTTTTCCGGAATATCCTGGGGAGTTATTCGTTCATCACCCCCCGGACGACATTGGAATTCGCACGGTTCGGGAACGACAGGATCGGGGCGGTCATTGACTTCCGGCCGCAGTTTGAGAGCAATTTCACCGGTATCATGGGCGCCAACCGGGGAGTGGACGGTAAATGGCAGATCACCGGGGAAATTGACATTCATCTCGAAAATACCTGGCGGACGGCGGGTGTCGTGGATGTATTTTGGAAACGGACCGATGCCTGGTCGCAAATATTGCAACTGGCGTATGAGGAACCACATCCATTCGGGCTCCCCATCGGGGGGCGATTCGAATTCAGCCAGGACTTACGGGAGGGTTTATACGTTAATACCACGGTTGGCGCTTCGGCCGTGTCTTTTGTCCGCTGGGGTGGGAAATGGCGGCTGGGAGGGCGCACAACAACCATTCTGCCAACCACCAGGGGCGATTCCACCGGTGTGGAAAAATTGATCTCCAAAACCATTTTGTTGGAGAGCGTTTTGGACCGGAGGAACGATCGCTGGCTGCCCACCGGGGGCATATATTGGAACTTCACGGGTGAAATCGGCAATCAGAAGCAACTGCAAACAAACAAAATAGTGAGTAAATTCCATGTATTATTTGGCGCTTATAAACCTTTGACCGATAAATTAAATTTACACATGAGAATATGGAGTAAGGGAGTGAATGTGTTTCCGGGGATGGTTCACGTGGGGGAAAAAATTCGGTACGGCGGCGCCAATACGATCCGCGGATACAGGGAGGAAATTCTTATAAGTGACCGGGTAATGATTCCCTCCCTGGAGTTAAATTATCGCCTGGGAAATCGGTCCGGAATGTTCATATTCGCCGATTTGGCGATTCAAAATAAATATACACCCTTTCCCCGATCAACGGGAATCGGCTATAAACAGGTCAACCGGAACTCGGTAATTGAAATTATATACGGAGTCGGAAGAGAGGATAGCATTATAAACGGTAAATTACACATAAAATTCACAAGTAGAATCTGATGCGCGATAAAATACTTACTTTTTTACGGAATCATGACAAAAACCGATTTCGGCTAAGGGATTTAATCAGACGTTTAAAAATCCATCCCCGCGAACGGCAGAAATTCAAGGCCGTCTTGAACTCCCTGGTTGAGGAAGGGGTGATCCGTATTGATAGAGAAAACCGTTATGCCATTCCCTCTGAAAGCGGCGTGGTCGAGGGCCGACTGGTTGTGGTGCAAAAGGGATTCGGATTCGTGATTACCGATGACGATCGACCGGACATCTTTATCAGTCGCACAAATCTTCGTGACGCCATTCACGGCGATCGTGTCCGCGTGCAATTATTCCGCCAACGGGAGGTGAACCGTTTGCGAGGCCGGATTACAGAGGTAGTGGAGCGAAAAACGTCCCGTTTTATCGGTACGGTTACCAGGGAGAAGAATGATTTTCGACTGACGATCACGCCGGTAACCCCGGCGCGGGGGATCCGGGTCGTAAAAACGAAGGGCATCACTTTACAGTCCAATTTGACGGTTGTCGCGGAAGTTGTTGATTGGGGCACTTCACAAACGCCCATCGTGGCGGCGGTCAAGAGCGTCATCGGGGATGCGAACGATCCGGCAAATGATTTCCGGATTATCCTGGAGAAATACGATTTCCGGGCCGATTTTCCGGCGGAAGTGGTGCATTACTGCGAGCGCTATTCGGAATCGACCATTCAGAATCAAATAACGAAAAGGAAAGATTTACGGTCCCTGAAAACCTGTACCATCGATCCGCTGGAAGCCCGTGATTTTGACGACGCGTTGTCGATTGAGAAGACCCGGAACGGTTACCTGTTGTACGTGCATATTGCCGACGTGAGTCATTTTGTAAACAGTGGTTCACCGCTTGATCGGGAGGCCTTCAACCGGAGCACTTCGGTGTATTTTACCGAAGGCGTGGTGAACATGTTGCCGGAGGTCCTGGCCGCCGATTTATGTTCTCTGAAGCCGCATACCGATCGCCTGGCGATGACGGCGAAGATCGTGCTGGACGAAAAGGTCAACGTGCTCGCCTTTAAAGTTTTTCCAAGTATTATTCGAAACGATTGCCGCTTTACCTACCAGGAAGTGGAAGATATCCTGAAAGAGCAACGCTCCCATCCATTCTTACGTGAATTGAACACCCTCGGTCAATTGAGCCGGGCGCTGTTCGAGCAGCGGTCCGAGTGGGGTAGTATCGATTTCGATATTCCCGAACCTATTTTCACTTTGGGCGAGGAGGGAATCCCGCGTGAAATACGGCCCAGTGAACGGCTCCGGAGTCACCGGATCGTGGAAGAGTGCATGTTGCTTGCAAATCGCCTGGTCGCAGAACATTACAGTCGCCACGATGGCAAGGACGTCCCCTTCGTGTTTCGTATCCATGAGAAGCCCAAACCTGAAAACGTGGAACAATTCATCCAGCTTATCCGTCGTTTGCGTTTACCGATCGCGATAGAATACGACCCGACCACGTCCAAGGGCATGCGCGGGATATTAGCGAGCCTGGGAGATTCGCCTTTTAAGGGCCTGATTGAGACGGTCGCGTTACGAACGATGATGAAGGCGAAGTATGCCATTACGCCGCACGGACATTTCGGGTTGGCGTTTCACCGGTACACCCATTTCACTTCGCCGATTCGGCGCTACCCGGACCTGATGGTACACCGGCTTATCAAACAACGCCACTACCGGCGGAAGAAGGAAACGGACGCCGAATTGATACCGGCCCTGCAGGCCGGGGTGGATGTGGCCAACGAGATGGAACTGCGCGCCCTGGAAGCCGAAAGGGAGTACACGAAAATCAAACAACTTCGCTGGTTGAACGAACGGATCGGGGAAAGTTACCCGGGAATAATCTCCGGTGTGATTCAAATCGGCTTTTTCGTTGAATTGGAAGAATCACTGGTGGAGGGACTGGTACATACCGACACACTGGAAGACGACGACTATTATTTTGACGAGGACCATTATTGTTTACGCGGCAGACGGTTAAAAACAGTCTACCAGTTAGGGGATACGGTTAAGGTTCGGGTGCAATCCGTCTCGTTCGAAAAATTGCGCGCGAACTTTGTGCTGGCGGATTAAGGGCGGAGTCGTTTGGCGGGGAAACAAGGTGTGAGGGGTCAGTCAAGCAAAACAGGTTGGGACTTGAACGGAAAGCATATCCATGTGGGAGGACAGTGCCCGGGATTGTCCCCCTCCGGAATCAGAAAGGAATCGTAATGGTATTCCTGATCAGCAAAATAAAAAAAATCTTTGTCACGGTCGTGAATTCAACCGTGACCGCCGGTGTTTTCATGACGCTGTTTGCCTGGTTTGGCGTGACCGGGTGCGATATTAAACGGGAATCCATCGGGGCCGACGATGAAATAGTAATCGTGGCTTCGCATGAGAATCATAAGGCGATAAGGAGCGCTTTGGGACAAATCTTCAGCGACACCATTTACACGCCGCAGCCGGAACCGGTTTACCGGATAAAGTTCGCCGAACCGGACGGGTTCAACAAACTTGAAAGACAGACAAACCTGATCATTGGAAATATCGGAACCGATCGGACGGATCCGGGAACGCGATTGGTCCAACAATTATTGGGGCCGGAAAGATTCAGGGAAACCATTGAGGGAGACCGGCAAATTATTTTCACGCGTGACCAATTCGCGCAGAATCAATTGTTTATGATCCTGAGCGCGCCCACCGAAAGCAAATTAAAACAAGCCATTCGCGGCAAGGAAGAATGGATCCGGAACCAGTTCGAGAAGCAATTTGAAAAACGACAGGGGAAGTTTTTGTTTGACCGGGCAAGACGCAAGAAACTCGAGAAGCGGTTTTTAAAGGAATACGGTTGGGAGATTAAAATACCGTGGGGCTGGGTGGTAATTCACGATAGTTCCGAGGTGAATTTCGTCTGGATCGGACGCGAGATGCCCTATCAATGGATATCGATTCATTGGGAACCGGGCGCGGTCGTGAACGATTCGCTGGAGGTGGCAAAATACCTGTGGGAGTTTCCGGAAAAATTCTATGGCAATATTCGTTATAACAAGTATCGCTATTCGATCAAGCTAACGGAATTCAACCGCTGGCCGGCCTGGAGGGCCCGGGGTATTTGGGAATCTACTGAGGAAGCCCAGGGCGGACCGTTTATCAGTTACCTGTTTTACGACGGACAATCGGATCGAACATACCATTTGAATATGCTGATTTTCCATCCGGGGAAAGATAAATCATTATATCTGAGACAACTCGATTTGATCGCGCACACCTTTACCGTAAAGAAGTGAGGCCGAAATCATCGAATTTGTCACTGAATTTACGGTAAAAGCATGGATCGTCCGTATCTCTTCCGATCAGGTAATAAACGACATTTTTTATGATGCGTAAGAAAAGGATATTCATTACCGGCGCTTTCGGGCAGTTAGGGGACGCGGTGATCCGCGAATTCCATTCCGGTTTCGATGTACTGGCCGCGGACTTGTCGATACCGCGCCAAAAACATTCGGTGTGCAGGACGGCGGAAGTGGATATCACGGACCGGCGGAAAGTGCAAACGTTATTAAAAGAGTTTGCTCCCGACATCGTAATCAACCTGGCCGCGCTCACGGATGTGGATGGTTGCGAGCGATCGCCGGTACTGGCGGAGAAAGTAAACGTGGGCGGTGTGGAAAATATCCTGGACTGTTTTCAGGGGCTTTTTATTCATATCTCGACCGATTACGTATTTGACGGCAAGGAGGGGCCCTACGCCGAGGATGCGGAGACCAATCCCATTAATGTCTACGGCCGCACCAAGCTGCAATCGGAAGAAATCGTTCAATCCCGTTCCGCCGACTGGGTGATTATCCGGACAAACGTGGTGTTTGATTACAACCGGCGGACCAGGGCCAGTTTCGTGAAGTGGGTCGTGGATTCATTGCGCGCCGGCAAGCCGATCCGGGTGGTGGACGACCAATGGAACAACCCGACCTGGACCGTCGCGCTGGCGGAGATAATGCATGAAATGATTAACGGCGGCGTCAGGGGATTGTACCATTACGGGGGGGCTGATTATTTGCATCGCCTGGAATTTGCGAACCGGATCGCCGATGTCTTTCACCTCGATCGGCGTTTAATAACGCCGATTTCGACCGGCGAATTGAATCAATTGGCGCCAAGACCCCTGAAATGCGGCTTGAAAACCAGCAAAATCGAACGCAAATTGAACGTCGCTTGTATCCCCATTGATACCAGTTTAAAAGCCATCTACTCAAAATTACAGGGATGAAAACTTTAGTCGTTACCCCAACCTATAACGAACGGAAAAACATCGCCGATTTGATCAAGCATGTTTTTACGGTCGAACCGCATTGCCATATTTTGGTGGTGGATGATAATTCGCCCGACGGTACGGCCGAAGTGGTGAAGACATTGCAAAAGCGATATTCACACCTGTTTTTGGAGCAACGGCCCGGGAAAGCGGGTTTGGGGAAGGCGTATTGTCATGGGTTTAAGTGGGCGCTGAAACGCGATTATGAGGCGATCGTTCAGATCGATGCCGATTTGTCCCACGATCCCGCCGCGATACCGGCGATGTTAAGATTGCTGAACGAGTACGACCTTGTCATCGGGAGCCGGTATTGCGACGGCATCAGCGTGGTGCGGTGGCCTCTGCGACGACTGATTTTAAGTTACGGCGCGAATTTGTATACCCGGTTGGTTACCGGTCTGCCGATTTACGACGCGACCGGCGGTTTCAAAGCCTGGCGGCGAAAAGTTTTGGAGAACATTGATTTGGACAGTATTCGTTCCGAAGGGTATTCTTTCCAGATCGAGATGAATTTCCGGGCCTGGCATAAGGGGTTCCGGATCAAGGAACACCCGATTATTTTTATTGATCGCACCATCGGCGAATCCAAAATGTCCCGGTCCATTATGTTTGAAGCCGTGTTTATTGTCTGGCGTTTACGGATATGGAAAATATTCGGCTGGAATAAGTAACAATACTTTATGTCATACCCCGCGGTTTCAGTTCTTATTGTCAACTATAACGTTAAACAATATGTAATCCACGCCGTAGACGCGATCAGAAAATCGGAATACCCGGGCGGGATCGAGATTATCATCGTGGACAACCATTCGTTTGACGGGTCGGTAAATGCCCTTCAGGAACAACATCCCGATTGTCGGGTGATTGTCAATTCGGAAAACGTCGGCTTCGGCCGGGCGGTAAACCAGGGCGCGGAAGCGGCCAACGGTTCGTATTTGTTGATTTTAAATCCGGACACCATCATCCAGGAAAAGACGATCGGGACGTTTGTGGAATACATGGAGAGCAATCGGCGGGTTGGAATGGTGGGGCCGAAAATACTCAACGCCGACGGTAGTTTGCAGTTGGCCTGCAAACGGTCTTTTCCGACGATCGGGGTGGCCCTGCCGAAGGTCCTGGGGCTCACGAAACTTTTTCCCCGTTCCCGTTGGGCGGGGAAGTACAATTTAACCTACCTGGACGCGGATGAGATCCATTCCGTTGAGGCGATAAGCGGTTCCTGTATGTTCATCCGGGCCGACTTGTTTCGCCGGATCGGCGGTTTCGATGATCGTTTTTTCATGTTCGGTGAAGATTTGGACCTGTGTTACCGGGTGGGGGAAGCGGGTTACGAGGTCCACTATTTGCCCACGACCCAGATCATCCATTATCACGGTGAGTCGGTGAAGTCGGCGCCGTACGACAGCATCAGGGCCTTTTATGACGCCATGATCCTGTTTGCCGATAAACATTTTTCCCGCAGCCAGAGCTTGCTGACAAGGGTGGTCATACGGCTGGGTATCGGGGTGCGAAAAATTTTCGCCTTGATCGGGGAGCGCCGTTCGCAAATGATATCGGTGATGCTCGACGGATTAGTCGTTTTGTTTGCCTTCCTCGTTTCCATTCCGTTGCGGTTTGACCACTATGAGCCAATCACCTTGAGCCGGGGACTTGTGCCCGCGATTTATGTTCTTTTCTGGATCGGGGTGGGGGCCCTGTTTCAATTATATTCCCGGTATATTTTATCCTACAGCCGGGCCATTTTATCGTCGATCACCGGCTTTTTCATTGCCGTGGCCTTCACTTATTTTTTCAAGCAGTATGCTTTTTCCCGGTTGGTCATTGTCGTGGCGACGATTATTATCACGATTCTGATTCCCGGTTGGCGGGTGCTGGTTCATTATTTAATGTCCCGGGGATTGCTTCGTCCGGTGAAGGATAAGAATTCCATCCTGTTTACGCGCAAGACTCTGATCATCGGCGCCGACAGGGAAGGGCGCCGGATTGCCAAGAACCTGTTAAAACGGTTTGACACGGGGCTGGACATTATCGGGTTCAGCGATTACGAACTAAGGGACGATCCCGAGGATTTGCCGGTTCCCTTTTTAGGCGCCCTGGCGGACCTGAAACAGATCGTGAAAACGTATCGCATTCGCGAACTGATATTTTCGACCGACGCTTTTTCGAATGAAGAGGTGCTGAGCATCATGGACCAAACCAAGGATTTGCGGCTTACGTACCGGATCGTGCCCCGGCACCAGGATATTCTATTGGGCAAAGCTTCCATCGAGGAAATCGGCGATTATTCTTTTGTGAACATCGAATATCCGTTGTTCCACCGCCTGCACCGAATCACAAAGCGTATTTTTGACATCATAGGCGCCCTCATTGGCCTGATCGTATTGTCCCCGATAATCGTCGCAAAATTGGTCACGGGTCGAATCGAAAGGATTTCATTCTGGGGTGAAGAAGGTCGGCCTTTCCGGGCGTATTTGTTCCGGTCGAAAAGCCGCTTTGTGCGGGATATTCCCTTGCTGTGGTCGGTCCTGAAGGGAGACATGAGCCTGGTCGGCGCCGTATTGGTGGAAACATCGGAGCCCAACCCCCAATTAATCTGCAGGCCGGGCTTAACTGGGTTTCAACGCCTGCGAAGTGTTAATTTCACGGCCGAAGAATTGCGGCTTTTGGACCATTATTACGTTCAGAACCAAAGTTTCGCCCTGGATTTGGAAATTTTAATGAAAACAGTATTTAGCGGATAAAATGGCAAATAATTATTTAGACTTTGAAAAACCGATTAAGGCGTTGGATGATCAAATACTTGAAATGCGGTCTACCCATCACCCCACGGTTGAGAATAAAGAAGAAGTTAAACGTTTGATCGCCAAGCGCGAAGAGGTGATTAAAAAGATTCATTCACGATTAACGCGCTGGCAGCGGGTGCAACTGGCCCGGCATCCCAATCGTCCCCACAGTTGGGACTATATTCAGCGCTGGTCGCCCGATTTCATCGAACTGCATGGTGACCGACATTTCGCCGATGATACGGCCATCATTGCCGGTATCGGCACGTTAAACGATCAACCGGTCGCCTATCTGGCGCAACAAAAAGGCCGTAATACACGGGAAAACCTGTATCGGAATTTTGGTATGATGCGCCCGGAAGGGTATCGCAAGGCATTGCGGATTATGAAACTGGCCGAAAAATTCGGATTGCCGGTTATTTCCCTGATCGATACCCAGGGAGCCTATCCCGGCTTGGGCGCCGAAGAAAGGGGACAAGGGGAGGCCATCGCCCGTAATCTGATGGAAATGTCCGCCCTGATGGTGCCGATTGTTTCCGTTGTGATCGGCGAAGGGGCCAGTGGCGGCGCGCTGGGGATCGGTATTTGCGACCGCATGTTGATGCTGGAGAATACCTGGTACTCCGTGATCAGCCCCGAGGGGTGCGCGTCGATTCTCTGGCGGGATGCCACCAAAGCGGCCCAGGCGGCGGAAGCCCTGCAGTTAATTCCGCCCGATTTGAAAAAAATGGGGATCTGTGACCGGATTGTTCCCGAACCCCTCGGCGGAGCCCACCGGGATTACGATGAAACCGCCGATATATTAAAAGCGGTCGTGGACGAGGAATTGGAAGCCCTGAAAGACGTACCGCCGGAAGTATTTTTGAACCGACGTATAGAAAAATATGCCCAAATGGGTGTGTATAAAGAA
>JALUTR010000088.1 GCA_027021785.1 Fidelibacterota bacterium
CTCACCCCGGCACAGACGGGCTTGTTCTTCCGTGAGCCCGATTGTTTCGAACTTCGTAACCTCTACCGGCAGATTATCGGGTAAATCCGACCCAAACAATACTTTTCGCGCGCCCAATTCCTTTATTAACCATTTTATCCGGTGGGCGCCGCACCAGGAAGTTTCCAGGTAAATGTTCTCACACTCCTTCGCCGCAACATACGCTTCCGACACAAAAGTGATTGCCCCGGAATGGGCCAGAACAATCGGTACCATCGGGTATTCGCGCGCCCTGGGAATCGCCAGGGAAGGCAGCGAAAACGGAACCCCGGGCCCGGTATGAATCATCACCGGGATATTAAATTTCTTTGCCGACTCGAAAACAATATCGGCATTGGCCGAAAGCGGGGAAGTAATGTGACCGAAAGTATGCAATTTGATCCCCACGAAATTTAACTCCGTTACGCATCGCTCCACCTCGTTAATATAGCGCTGCCTGTCCATATTCGGATTCATGGAAATCATCCCGAAAAACCGGCCCGGGTGTTTCTCGATCAACGTGGCAATATCATCATGAGCCCTTTCGGGATTATCATCCCCGGGATGGGGCTGTACAATCGAGGCATCGATATGATAATCGTCCATACCTTTCAATAATTCGTCTTCGGAAATCCGAATATCGAATGTTTTGCAATATCCCAGGTGTGTATGCGCATCGATTTTCAGCATTTCAGGCATCCCCTTTGTTTGTTTTAACGAAAGCGGCTTTCATTATAATACCCCTTCATCCCGCATGGCGCGGATTTCCTCCGTCGAATATCCCAGCCCATGAAGCACCTCTTCCGTATGCTCACCCAATACCGGGGGATGGGTTTTGATCCTGCCCGGTGTTTCCGACAGTTTCATCGGATTCCCCAATACCCGGACGGAACCAACCGTGGGATGCGGGATATCCACCACCATATCCCGTACCTTCATTTGCTCCAACTCGACGACTTCCTTAATATTATTAATTGCCCCGCATGGAATCCCTTCCGGTTTCATCTTCTCCAACCAATATTGTTTGGTATTCCCGGCAATAATCGGACATAGAATTCCTTTCAATTCCACCCGGTTTTTTTCACGGAATTTATTCTGGGCGTAACGGGGATCGTCAGCCAAATCCTCCCGACCGATAACCTGGCAAAGTTTCCTGAACTGGTAATCGTTGGCGACCCCGATGGTAAGGTACCCGTCTTTGGCCTCGAATACCTCGTAGGGAACCAATGAAGGATGCTCGTTTCCTTTTCTTTCGGGAATTTTGCCATTGGCAAAATAAAAACCGGCCCGGTACGTCAGCAATGATACCACGCTATCCAGAATGGAAATATCAATATACTGGCCTTTATCGGTTTTCTCCCTGACCATTAATGCCATCAATATGCTTTGCAGCGCGTAAAAACTGGCAACCATATCGGAAATGGAAGTCCCGACCTTTGTTGGAGGATTTTCCGGGAATCCGGTAATGCTCATCAGGCCCGATTCACCCTGGATAATCAGATCATAGGCGGCTTCGTATTTCTGCGGCCCGTTCTGACCGTATCCTGAAATACTGCAGTAAACGATCCGGGGATTAATTTCCTTCGCCTTATCATAGCCGAATCCCAAACGATCCAGGGAACCGGGTTTGAAATTTTCAATCAAAACGTCACATTTTTCAATAAGCTTTGTTAAGACTTCTTTCCCTTTATCAGCCTTAAGATTGAGGGTAACGCTTTTCTTGTTTCGATTGGTGCTGATGAAATAAGCGCATTCGGAATCGATGAAAGGGGGACCCCAGTGACGGGAATCGTCTCCCCTTCCCGGACGTTCGATTTTCAGTATTTCCGCTCCCATGTCACCAAGTTGCATGGTGCAGAAGGGGCCCGCCAGGGCCTGTGTTAAGTCCAGAACCGTAATTCCTTCCAGAGGCGCCGGTTTTACATGCTGTGTTTCATCCGCCATTTCATTTTCTTTCTGATTGTTTTTGCCGACTTATTGGCCTGGTAATGGTAGGCCCGAATCACGCTTGTCAAAGCGATCACCTGAATCCGGATCCACGTTCTTCCCGGCCTGTCCCGATTTTATGTAATTACGCTTAAACAACGAGGGACTAATCTCTCCGCTGGCTGATTTTCATGCCCAACAATTTTGACGCAATCACGTTTTTCAGCATCTGGACCGTGCCGCCGCCAATGGTAAACATCCTTGCTTCCCGAACCAACCGTTCGAGGGGATATTCCCGGGAGTAACCGTATCCGCCAAACAACTGCAGGGCGTCATTGGTAACCTGTACGGCGGATTCGGTTGTAAATGCCTTGGCAACGGCTGCCTCCATGTGATCCGGTAAACCGTACCCGGCATTATGGGCCGCCCTGTGCAGCAAGAGCCGCGCCGCTTCCAGTTTGGTGTGCATTTCCGCCAGCATCCACTGTATCCCCTGGAATTCGCATATCGGTCGACCGAATTGTTTCCGCTCTTTCGTATAGGCCACCGCTTCATCAAGGGCGCTTTGTGCTATCCCCAAAGCAACGGTAGCGGCGCCGAGTCGTTGACCATTGTAAGCCGTCATCAATTTTTTAAACCCATCCCCATGAGCAACCAGGAGGTTTTCTTCCGGGACGACACAATCCTCGAAAAATAATTGGGTTTCCGGTATTCCCCGTAGACCCATCATCGGCTCGCGTTTCCCGACTTTAAGACCGGGCGTTCCATCCTCGACAAAAATACCGCCGATTCCCTTCGCACCGGGGATGTCTTCAAAACGGGCAAACACCAGGTATATTTTCGAGATCCCGCCACCGGTAATAAAACACTTGCTGCCGTTCAGGATATAATTCGATCCCTTCTTTTCGGCGCGTGTCCGTAATTCCGTGGCCGCTGAACCCGCGTCCGGTTCGGTAATCGCGATCGCCGGTTTTTCACCGTTGCGTACCATGGGTAGATATTTTTTCTTTTGAGCTTCGGTACCGTGATTCATCAACGCTCCCACGACACCCATATTCGTCTCCACGACCAGCCGGGCCGTGGTGCCGCACGCTTTCGCGATCTCTTCCACCACCAGCAAAGCATCGATCAAAGGTCTTCCCTCGCCGCCGTATTCCGGGGGCAATGTCATGCCGGTTAACCCCAGCTCGACCAGTTTTTTTACATTTTCGTGCGGGTACTCTTCATGTTCATCCCAATATGCGGCTTTGGGTTTTAACTCTTTTTGCGCAAAATCCCTTACCGTTTTTACCAGCATTTCCTGTTCTTCGGTCAATTTAAAACTCATTTTTATCCTCGTACTAATTTAGTTCTGGGTTACTTCCGGGTTTACCACCGTCCCCGGGATTTCTCCTGTCAACACTTTTACTGCATTCTCGGCCGACGTCAAGCACATCCGACCCAACGACTCCTGTGAGTAACTGGACATGTGCGGTGTTGCCACGACATTAGGAAGTTCAAGCAGCGGATTACCCATTGCCGGCTCCTTTTCGAATACATCCAGAGCAGCTCCGGCGATTGTTCCGTCTTTCAGGGCCTTATACAATGCTTTTTCATCCACAACCCCGCCGCGGGAAGTATTTATCAGCAAGGCGCAGGATTTCATTTCCTCCAGTTCATCGGCGCCAATTAAATACTTTGTGGATGCGGACCCGGGGACGTGAATCGAAATAAAATCCGATTCCCGGAAAAGATCGTTTAGTGATACATATCGGATTTTATTGGCGGCCGAAAATACTTCGTCCTGAACGACATCGTAAGCAAGAATGTCCATATCAAAACCCTTCGCCCTGAGCGCCACCGCTTTCCCGATCCGTCCCAGACCGATAATACCGATCGTTTTTTGCCAAAGTTCGATCCCTATGAGGGGTTTCCATCTGCCATCCCTGAGGTGGCCGTTGGCCTCCAAAACCCGACGGGCCAGGGACAGCAAAAGCGCGAATGCCAAATCGGCAACCGACTGGCAGTTGGCATCGGGAGTATTGGTAACGGGAATGCCTCTTTTCGTTGCCGCGGGAATATCAATCCGATCCAGTCCGATTCCGACTTTCGAGATGATCTTCAACCGCTTGGCGCTGTTGATCACTTTCTCCGTGATGTAATCTTCTCCCGCTATGATGGCATCAACATCGGAAACCAAGGTAATCATTTTTTCTTCCGGCAGATTGAATTCCCCGAACGGATTAAAGATTATCTCGTGTCCCCGGTTTTCTAAATATTTAAACGCTTCTTCCCCCTGGAGTGAATAAGCCCTTGCTGTGACTAATATTTTGCTCATAAACCACCTTTAATTTTATTTGAATTGGTAATCATTTGTTAAATAGAAATTTTTACATACTTCCTGAAAGTACTGATTCTTTCCGACATCAGGCGGTTTGCATTTCAATGATTGTTACCGAATGAGGGGGGTATGTAAACACAAACGATGAAGATATGTCGCTTAATTTCTCACGCTGCACGTAAACATTTTCCGGTTCGTCAATACTGTTGCGCCTGGATATGGAATCTCCATTCAGAGTGGATATTTTTGCTTCCGGGTGAATCTTACCGGAGATATGTATTTCCGTCGCAACACTTTCATGTTCACTTTTGTTTACGACTTTGAGAACCAAACGATTATTTTTTCCGTCGACTGTTGCCACCGCATCCAATACCGGCACGCTCCGGGCAACATTCGTTACGGCATCCAAACCGGGTGTGTCCGAATTAATCTTGGAATCAAACGAATCACATTCGACTTCGCATGCGACTCTTTCCGGAGCGAAATGATCACGATACATCCTGGAAACCAAATACACCGGAGTAACAAAATTGTGATCATCATCAAAAAATATCAACCCGTGGTCTGTCGCCGGGCTGTCTTTCGGTTGTACCCGGCGAAGCAGGGGCCACGCTCCGGCATGTTCCACAAAATCCGACTGACGTTCGAATACATTCAGCAGCGCCGCGCCATAAAGACCTTCTTTCAGGGTCGAAGAATTTTTCCAATTGGTATTACTGTTCCACTCATTAAAGGAAACCTTAATATCACTCCCCCGTCCCCGGGGCAATTCCTTAATCGTTTTCTTCAATTTGATTAACCTATCCTCCCATAACAATGGTATGGTCATAGCGCCGGAATAATCGCATGATGGATATTCGTGCAACGCGATATAATCCATATAGGAACCGGCTTCGGACAACAAAGTTGTATTCCACTCGGATTTATAACCGGTTGCTATAAGCTTAATGGAAGGATCTTTTTCTTTTAAGGTTTTGGCGAAAGGAATGTAGCGTCTAATATATTCCCGTACGTCTATATTGCTCCAGGCCTCATTCCCGATTTCCCAGAACTTAACATTATATGGTTCGGGATTGCCGTTACGGGAGCGAAGGTTGCCGAATTCGGTATTGCGATCTCCATTGCAATATTCCAACCACTGAACCGCTTCTTCCAGCAACAATTCCTGGCCCACATTGTTTTCCGGACCAAAACAATTAATTACCAGCATGGGTTCGGCCCCGATATCTTTACAGAACTGTATAAATTCATCGGTTCCGAATTGATTGGAATCAACGCAGGGATGTTCCTTATACTTAACCGGAGAATAATAGATTGTGCGTTCCGGACGTTTTGCGGGATCGCCGATGCCGTCTTTCCACCGGTAACGTTCGGACACCCATCCTCCGGGCCAACGAATGAATCCCGGCTTTAAATCGATTATCCGCTCCATGAGATCGGTTCGGCACCCATGCCCCAACCAGGTGCTTTGCGCCGAATCATTATTTTTACCAACCCAGAGACCGGAGTCAACCGCACCGGCAAGATTTTCAAAACCACCCCCATACAAAAGGGGACTGATGGTTCCTTCAATACGAACCGGGTTAATATGGATTGTAGCTCTCAAATAATTTTTCTTCCGTTCTAGAGCGTGAAGATGGCCATCCGCTTTTCGGTCATCTCCTCCATCGCAAAGCGAACGCCTTCCCGTCCCAGGCCGCTTTTCTTGACACCGCCATAGGGCATATTATCCACACGGAATCCCGGGATATCGTTGATCAGCAAGGCTCCCACTTCGATTTCCTTAATTGCCCGGAAAGCAAGGTTCACGTCGTTCGTAAAAATACCCGTGTTCAGTCCATACTCCGATGTGTTAACCATTTTAAAAGCGTCATCGATGGAATCGTAGGGAATAACGCTTACCAGGGGACCGAAAACTTCATCACAAACAACTTCCATGTCGAGGTCGACATCGGTGAGAACAGTGGGAGCGAACAACGTACCGTCGCCTTTACCGCCGGCCAGAACTCTCGCTCCTTTTCCGGTAGCCCGATCGATCCACGATTGTACCCTGGCCGCTTCGGTTTTCGAAATCATCGGACATACATCGGTATCCTCCGCAAATTGATCACCGACTTTCAATTCCGCGACCAAGGGAACCAGGACATCCAAAAAGGGCTGATAGATTTTTCGATCAACAAAAGCTCTCTGGAGGGAAATACAGATCTGTCCGGCGTAACTGTAACTACCCCTGACAACCGCCTTGGCGGCTTTTTCCAGGTCAGTCCCTTCGGTGATAATCACCGCCGCGTTGGAACCCAATTCCAAAGTCACCAATTTGATTCCGGCTTTTCGCAGAATGGCTTCACCTACTCCGCGGCTGCCGGTAAACGTGACCATGGCGACCCGCTCATCGGCAACCAGTATATCACCGATTTCACCGCTGTTACCCACAACCGCACTCAACGCTTTGGGCGGCAAACCGGCCTCAATAAGAAAACGGCATACTTTTAATGTTGAGAGTGGTGTTTTGGAAGCGGGTTTGACAATTACCGCGTTTCCGCTGGCCAGGGCCGGGGCGATTTTGTGCAGGGAAAGCAGTAAGGGGTAATTGAAGGGCGAAATCGCGCTGATGATTCCTTTGGGGACGTGGCGATAAAATCCGATTCTGTTTTTACCCCACGGTTCATAATCCATGGGTAATACTTCGCCGCCGATGCGTTTTGTTTCTTCAGCCGCCAGACCCACGACAACCAGTGAACGGTACACTTCCGTTCGGGCTTCACTGAGCAATTTACCCGACTCCGCCGCTAAGGTCCGGACCAAATCCTCTTCATTTTCTTTAATTAATTTGGCGGTCCTGTGCAATATTTCCGAACGTTCCAGGCTGGTTAGTTCTTTCATCTCTTCAAAACCGGCTTGAAGACCGCTTAACGTCTTGTCGATATCAGCCTTGCTTGCCAGGGGAACGGTATCGATCACCGAATCATCATAGGGGTTTTTCACCTCGAGGACCCGGGAGTTTGTAACCCACTCACCGTTTATTAGTAACTCCATGAACGTACTCCTGAATTATTATTTTGTCAGATTTTTCGCGATTCCGATCCCTATTTCAGACGCTCGACAAAATCCTGCATTGGTGGAATAATAAAACCATAAATACTCGTGGCAATGTATTGCGCACCTCGGTCAATATATTTTTTCGCGGTTTCCACATCTCCCACATATATCCCCAGGTATTTGTCGGATTCCACCGTCAGCTTAATGATTCTATCGATTGCTTCCTTAAGCCGGGGATCATCCATTTTACAAGGGCATCCCAGTGAACCGGACAGATCCACGGGACCGATGTAAATCACGTCGATGCCATCGACTTCCAGGATTTCCGGCAGGTTGTTCACCCCTTCCATGTTTTCAATATGCACAACGGTAAGCGATTCCCGGTTGGAATAATCGAGAAATTCGGGCAAAGACATTTTCACGCCAAAATCCCCGGCCCGGGTACGGCTCAGACCACGATCTCCCTCGGGATAGTATTTCACCGCTTTCACACAAGCCCGCGCATCTTCTACCGTGTTCATTTGCGGCACATGAATTCCCTGGATACCGGTATCCATATAACGCAGGATGGTTTCCGTCTCATTTTTGGGTACGCGCACAATGGGGGTGGTATTCGATACTTCCGCGGCCCTGGTCAGATTCATACAACTTTCGGGACCCATCGGTCCGTGTTCCGCGTCCAAAACAACGAAATCAAAACCTACGTTACCAATTATTTCCACAATTTCAGGTGAAATAAATGAAGTGAAATTGCCAACAACAATTTCACCGTTTGCCAATTTTTCCTTGGTACGATTATGTAAAATAACGCACACTCCTTTCTAATATGAATTTATTAGTCAACTTAAACACAATTTGGGTTGTGAATTGATGGCCCGAAATTAAGGCGGAGAGGGTCGAGAACGCAAACGATACCGCAAACGTTTGCAGTTTGCTATTATAACAATCCCCGACTTTTTAACAATACTTTATTTCGTAATCCGGGGACGAAAACAAGATAATTATTGCAATATCTCTCAGGAACACAAACATATTTGAAGCGAGGTGGAATTTTACCGCAGGAAAACCTCAATTTTTTCTGGGCCGGAAACAAAATACCGCTCCCCCTCCGATTAATCGGAGCTTCTTTTAGTATCCCCCAACTGCGGGAAAAAGTACGAATCAAGTCAATTTCACCAGTAAGACAGTTTTTGAATAACCGCCTCACATTGAAGTGAGATGTTGGTAAGTGACGCAATCTTAAAAGTCGAGTGATAAAACGATAACAGTCACCAAGTTGTGGAATTTATATTATGCAATATTATCATAAATTCTTGTTTTTTATTGCTATATTGTTTAATTCCCTGATTTATCGGGGTTGTTGGTTTTTACGAGACCATCAGTAAGCAATTTTCGCTGTTATGAATAACAACAAAAAAGGGCCTCGATCTAAATCGCGGCCCTTTTTCTTTAGCTTTAACTGAAATTATTTGATAATTAAGATAAAGCTTTTAACCAGGTACGGTTACTATTGGATGACAGAAACCTTTGAAGCCGCTTGTCCCTTTTCGGTTGTCACAACTTCAAATTCCACTTTATCATTCTCTTTCAATGAACGATAACCGCTTCCAATAATTGAATTATGATGAACGAAAAGATCGTCACCTTGTTCGCGGTTAATAAATCCATATCCCTTTTTGTCGTTAAACCATTTAACTGTACCAGTTTCACGTTCAGACATGTTGTATTACTCCTACTTACTTATGTTGTTACTAATTCTTGTCCAAAGTATTCAAGGGGGAATAAAGGTTGATACTACTTCCTACATATAAAGTAATTGTTGAAACCTAAATCCACTGTATCACATTAGACCAGTTGAATTAAGTTAAGTTATTTCCAAATCAACCACAATCTATATTTTATTTATTTTGGAATGCCCGGAAATAGGGGCATGTTTAAATATCCAATCCGCCGGATTGGATCTTGGTACATCAAATATGCCTCCACACCCCCACAATTGAAGCATTACTGATTGACACGGATTATGGTAACAATAATGAGAGACTTTGTATTAATTTCAGAAGTAAAAAGGAACAGGAATGGACTCAAAGCCCAAAGCATCAATAAAAATAAGCGAAAGGTACCGACTCACCAAAATGTCGTAAGCGGCACGAACCATCACCTTTCTTTCAGCCATTATTCCAAATTTGAACCAATTTTAGCAAGAGAAAAGAAATATGAAGCTTAAATCTATCATGGCAAAAACAAATTTTCTGTGGATCCTGCCGGTTTTTTTTACCGTTATCGGTTGCGCCGGGAATAATGATATTTTACCCCGGAAACTGGGCGAGTTGAACCTCACCAAAGTTATCCGGGGTGAGAAGGCCACCAAAATCATGCGGGAAATGCACGGCAAAGAACTGGGCGCGACGGAGTATATCATCGGCTACTACGACGGTGATCAGTCGGGCAATATTCTTTATATAAGTCTTTTTGAAAACGAAAACGCCGCTCGAAAAGACCTCATGGACATGTCCATAAAATTGGCGGCCGGCACGCCTGTTTTCACACCACTTACTTTTAAAGAAACGGACGGTGGAATCTATCTGAGAACAGAAGGAATGGGATTTGTTCATTATTTTTTCCGCAGCAACCGTACTCTCATCTGGTGGCAGGTAACGCCTGAACATGCGGACTCAACCTATCGCGACCTTCTGAATTTCGATTTCCAGAATATATAGAGTTGAATCGCCATCCCGGCCACCGACCATATATTCTTTCTTCATTACTATGGAGCCCGCACCAGCGCCTCCAATGTCAATCCTCCGGGATAAAGTCTTCCTTCCGGGTCCTGATCCTGTCGTCATAAATGAGAATTTAAATCACCCATAGCCCAGCCGTTTACGGCTGGGATTTTAAATCTCTCCGAATACGTTACGCCGTTCACGGCGTTACTTCTCCAATCCATAAGCTTTTAAAAATCTCGTAACCTCTTCCAAATAGGTCATCTTTGTATGATGTTGCTCCTGGTTTTTTATATATTCCCGTACTTTCTTTACATTCGACGCGGAAACAGAGAACACACTATATCCGTTCTGCCATGCAAATTTCACACCTAAATATTCCGTTTTATTGACCCAATTGGAAGATTCTCCTTTTATTTTATTGATAACCTCTGCCGGACTTTGAGCCTGTTTCAGACAAATCAACGAATGAAGATGATCCTTACCACCATTTACCATATCCATATAAATATCATTTTGATCTCCATAATCATGAATGTGTTGCTTCAATTACGGTTTAAGTCCTTTGGTGATGAGAGGTTGGCGCAATTTGGTCGCCAAGATAAAGTGCAGCCAAATCTTGTGATATGAATGTGCCATGACTACTCCGTTTGTAAGGGCGTAAACGCCCTTTGTTTATCGTATTGATCTTTCACCCAGCCGTAAACGGCTGGGCCATGGAAACAGTTTAATGGGGTTGCCGGCTGTTGATCCTTGTATTCAAGCGCTTTTTAAACACGTCACACTATCTATAATTTATTTCGTAGTCACAACACTTAGCGGGAACGCCTGGGAATCGAACCCAGCTCCCCAGGATCGCTGGGGACAACGGTTTTGAAGACCGCGGCGGGCACCAGCCTCGCAATCATTCCCAATTTTATCCGCCGAATCGCTGCGGCTAATTTACATATTTTCACGCTTATTCCGGATTTTTCAGGACCCTGAAATCCAACCCGAATTTTCTTTTTAATTCTTTCCCGGCTTGGATGGCATCGCTCCGACTCGCGTAGCGAACAACCCGCACCGTATGCAACCGTCGACCGTTGGAAACAACCTCCCCCAATACCACCTGGTACCCGCTCTGACTCAATCTAAGTTTCAGCTTTTTCGCGTTGGCGTACTTGCTGAAGGCCCCCACCTGCACCACCCAGGGCTTGCCGGTCGTTTTTGGCTGCTTTTGTACTGTTTTTCTCTTCTTGGGTAAAGCCTTCCTCGAGGAAGCTATTTTCTTTTTCGCCTGATCCTTTCCCACCTTCACCAGCGCCACTTCCGGTTTTACATCAATATCGGGAATACCGAATTGGCTGTAATCGATATCGGGATAGCGCCGTTTGAATACCCGTAAATAGTGCCGGGCGCTGTCGACTTCCCCGGTTGCCTGGTAACTTCTCACCATTAACCGCATGGCTCGTTCCAGATGGCTTGACGCCGGATAGTGAAGCGGGATGTTTCGCAACTGAACGCTGGCCTGGCTATACAATCCGCGGGCGTACAAATATTCTCCTATTTTAATACCCGCGTCGTCGGCATACTCGGAATTGGGAAATCGTTCTATCAAGCGCCGGAATTGTTGAATGGAGGAATCTCCATCCACCGTCGTTAAGGCTTTCAGGTATAACACACCGGGATGAGCCGGATATTTCGATAACAGTTCCGGGAGGTTTGTTCTTACTTCCTCGATTCTCCCTTCCCGGATCAGGGAAAGATACATTTCAATGTTCTGGGCCCGCAACAGCGGGGAACTTCCAAAAAACACAACGCCGATAAATAAAAATGATGAAATTGTAAAAAGGCCTACGTTGTCATTCTTAAACGTAGCGAAGAATCTCATAACGAACATAATAATATCAGAGATTTCCCGGCCTCCGCGGAATTTTTTCCGACATTCGGTACTGGATTTACAATTTCTCCCGTCGCGACGGAAGCGGAATGACAAAAAACAACTTTCCCCGGTTTCATGAAAAACAATTTCGGTGAAAAGCGGGGTTGACGAATCGAACGCTTATCGTTGTCCGTCCCACTCCGTTCATTCTTCGGAACTGCGTTTATTCAGGAATTCAATCATGGTGTCGATCTGACGCGCCAGCTCGTGAGGGGTTGCCAGGTTTAACGATAACTTTAATTTCATGAGTCGGGCATGCAGGGAAGATTCATCACGGGCCAGGGCTTCTTCGACCAGACTCAAAGCGGCTTGATGTTCCCCCTTCTCCTCCAGGACATTAGCCAATTTGGCCAGGGCGTAGAGATTGCTGACGTCCTTTTCCAACAACCGGCGGTAAAATTTTTCCACTTCACTGAAACGACCGAGATCAAAAAGCGCCGACTCAATTTTCGTATAGACCTTCGAACTTTCCTCCGGTGTTAACAACGCGAACTTTTCCCAATTTTCAATCGCTTTAACCAAATCACGATCGGCCTCGTACAGATCACCCAGGTGCAGGTACGGAAGCCCGTAATCCGGACAAATTTTCGTTGCTTTCATAAAACTTGTGTGTGCCGCCGCGGTATCTCCGGAAGCCAATTTATCCAGACCTTCAAACACCTGGAACTTGGCCAATTGCGCCGGGTCCTGTTTGTTTTGTATCCGTTGCAAGACTTTCGCTAATTGTGCCGCCTGAACCCAGTCCCGTTCCTGTTCCGCGATCTGCAATAAAAATTCCGTGGCCCAACGGTTACGGCGCTGTATTTTAAGGATTTGTCCCGCTTCCCTTTTGGCAAACTTTAAATTGTTTACGCGCATGTAATCGAGGGCCAACGCCTGATATATGTCGATTTTAAGTGAGTCGGATAATTTGGGACGAACGGTTAATGACTGGTGAATTTTAATCGCCTGTTGAGGCGAATTCTCACGCAGGATATTCCCTAACTGTAGGTATGCGTCGATATGGTCCGAATCTTGTTTTACGACGTCACGAAGCAATCTCAGGGCGGTGTTTTTGTCGCCCCGGATCATCGCGTTTAACGCATCGGTGTAAAGCGAATCGCTCCGTTGTTGCTTTTTCGGTTTATAAAAAAAATAAGCAATAACACCGCCGATCACCAGGAGGGCAATCAGGATGCCGATTAACAGAATGTCCAAGGTTAGGCGTCTCCATCTTCAGTATCGTATATACCTTCGTCAATTGCCACATTTCGTAAATTGTTTAGCTCTTCGGTAATAGTACGATTCTTTAACCGTAAGGATCGGATTTCAGCTTTCGCCGCAAGAATCGATGTAAGGGCTACTCCGTAGCCAATCAATATTCCCACCGCCAAAGCTCCCAGCATTACAATGGATACATTTACATCGGTGTATTCCTGAAAAATTAAATTAACCGTTACCAAATCATTATTTTTTATTAAAAACAACAGCAAAAGTAACAGTAAAAATAATGCTCCGAAAATCTTGAATAACTTCATCAGGCAGCTTCTTCCATTTTCAATTGTTGTCCTTGTAACGTAACCCCATGGGCGGCTGTAATCCGAACCGGCACCAAATCTTTGATTTTAGCTGAACCTTTGTCAAAAATCACCCACTTGTTCGAATCGGTTCTTCCGGCCCATTGCCGGGACGATTTTTTACTTTCCTTTTCAACCAACACCCATTCCACTTTACCGATTAATCGGCGGTTTCTCGACAACGTATGCTTCTTCTGCAGATTAATCAATCGTTCCAGGCGCTCCTGCTTGATCTCTTCCGGAACCTGATCACTGTACTGGGCCGCCTTGGTCCAGGGACGGGGAGAATATTTGAAAGTAAAAGCCGAATCGAATTGCACATGGTTCATTACGTCCAGCGTCTCCTGGAAGTCGGCCTCGCTCTCCCCCGGAAAACCAACGATAATATCCGTGGAAATCCCAACATCGGGAATAAGTTCCCGAATCATATCCGTCAGGGCCACAAAATGCTCCCGGGTATACGTTCTGTTCATTCGCTTAAGAATCTTGTTCGACCCCGCTTGCAGCGGAAAATGAATCGAATTGCATATATTCCTGTGTCCGGCCATCGTTTCCAGGAGGGTCCGATTAACATCCTGTGGGTGCGGTGAGGTGAACCGGATCCGTCTTAACCCCGGAATCTGCGCCACTTCTTCCAATAAATCGTGAAACTCTTTTCCCTCGTGATGATACGAATTTACGTTTTGACCCAATAAGGTCACTTCGACAAATCCGTCTTCCACCGCCTGTTCGACCTCCGTCGTAATACTGGAAATACTGCGGCTGCGTTCCCGACCCCGGGTAAAGGGTACAATACAAAACGTGCAAAATTTATCACAGCCACGCATGATCGATACCCAGGCATTAATTCCTTCCCTGCGACTTGGGAACAAATCATCGTAGACTTCAAAACGGGAAAGCTTGGTGTCAACAATGTGGGTTTTATTCTCCGTTTTCCGGTGTAGAATTTGCGGTAATTGACGATACGAATCGGGTCCCAGGATTATATCGACATAGGGCTTGTTTTCCAGCAAAACGTCCTTCAGGTTTTGCGCCATACAGCCCAATACCCCGATGATCACCTCCGGCCGTCTCTTTTTAATCCGGTTGAATTCCCCCAACCGGGAATGGACTTTATCTTCCGCGTGTTCACGAATCGCGCAGGTATTTACGAAAATCGCCGCGGCGCGTGCGATATCCTTGGTCTCCCGGTAACCCTCACGCTGCAACAGGCCGGCCACAAGCTCCGAGTCGGCCACGTTCATTTGACAACCATAAGTCTCGATGAAATAGGTTTTTTCCATAGGATAATATTTCGACCGGCTGAATTGCCGGTTATTTTAAATACCCGGCAAAGAAATAATCCATAGGATTCTGAGGAGTATTATAATAATGGACTTCATAATGCAAATGAGGCGCCGTTGAGCGGCCGGTATTCCCGGAGCGACCAATCAGGTCGCCACGCTTGACCCGCTGTCCTTTTTTCACCTCAATTTTGGATAAATGGGCAAAAATAGTGGTGTAGCCGTCCCCATGGTTGATTTTAATGTATTTACCGAATCCACCACGATGATAGCGCGCTTCC
>JALUTR010000089.1 GCA_027021785.1 Fidelibacterota bacterium
GTCCCGAACAGTCGGGATCGGGGAGCTATCGAGTCATGAATTCCACAAATCCGGAGACAAAACTCGCCGTCGAAATTATAAGTGTCTTACACGGAATGCAATTGCAAATAACCAAAACCTTACCAACCAAAGCATAGAGGAAAACCCAACCAATTAGATTCGCATCACACTATTTTTATTTCCGGTTGAAATTGCTTGCCTGACGAAGACAAATCAACTATGTTCACCGGCATTTATGGAAGATTATGAAGGAAAATCTCAACACATTGGTTTTGGCCACACACAACCGGGACAAGGTTCAGGAATTGAAATCAATCCTGAAGGACTTTCCCGTTGAGATACTGACGTTGGACGATTTCCCTGAAATCGGCGAGATTGAAGAAACCGGGACCACCCTCCTGGAAAACGCACTTTTGAAAGCGCGGACCGTCCATCGTGAGACCGGTTTGCCGGCGATCGCCGATGATACCGGATTGGAAGTGGATGCGTTGGACGGGAGGCCCGGAGTCTATGCCGCCCGCTACGCCGGTGAAAATGTTTCTTATGACGATAATGTGGAAAAATTGTTGCGGGAAATGCTTAATGTCCCCCGGGAAAAACGGACCGCGCGGTTCAGAACCGTCGTCGCTTATGTTGATAATAACCAGGAACTCTGGGCCGAAGGATTTATTAAAGGAATGATACTCGAAAAAAAACAGGGCACGGGAGGATTTGGCTACGATCCTGTTTTTTGGGTACCGGAACGAAAAAAAACTTTTGCCGAATTATCGTTGAATGAAAAAAATGAAATCAGCCATCGCGGGGTAGCGTTACGGAAATTGCGCGATGTAATTGTTGAAAATCGAGTGGATATTTTTTTAACTTGAGTCAGTCGAAAAGGGAAGAACCGGTTGAAACCGATGTGCCACGGTATATAACTTTGACAATCGATATGGATATGATGGTTAGAGAACAAGAAAGTAAAGACATCGACGAATTGAGTAAGAGATAAGGGAATTCCCGGGAAACCCGATGCAAAGCTTCATATTTATACAAAATTTTTCTTCGGATGTAAACCCATCTCCTGAAAAGTATAAGTGCTTGGTTAGTGATAACCGCAAAATAAAATCTAAGTACAGGAATTCAATATAGGCCCACCGCTATCTGTTTAATTCTCTCCTCCAGGAGAGATTAGATTAATCCGAAACAGTAGAGGAGACCCCTTTGAAAAAAGGGTGGATGGCCACGTTTTTGCTTTTTATGGTCCTGAGGACAAATCCTGTTCTGGCAGGACAACAGGATCAGTCCGCCCGAATTCTCCCCTTAAGCTATCATCCCATCTCGCCCTTTGTGGTCAACGCCTTTCCGTCGATTCCCCGCCCGATTGGTATGGTTGATGATACGCTATATTATCCTATCGGGTTGCTGGATACGGACTTTGGGAAACGCGTTCTTGAAGTGAGTATTGACCGGGATTGGAAATACATAACCTTTACCGAATACATTGACGGTGAAATTTTACGCATACCCTTTATCGCTCCCGTGGATTGGTATTTTACCCATATGCTCTACGTAAACCGTCAGATAGAGTTTTATAAAGCAATCCGACAGATCGAAGAAAAAACAGCCAAGGACCAGAAAAAAAAGGTGGGACGTGGAATTGAAGTGGTTGGAGTGGACCTGGGGACCCTTGGCCGCGCTTCACTGAGGGTTCGTGGAAATGTGAATATATCCGGGAAAATGGTTTTCCAGGATCAGGAACTGGTCAGATCCAGTATTAATGAGACGCAAAATACCCATATCGAATTTGACCAGAAGCAGAACCTGAACATCGAGGGGAAAATTGGTGATCGGATCACAGTTAACATGGACCAGGATTCCGAGCGGGACTTCGATTGGGAAAACAATATTCGCATCAGCTATGAAGGTAAAGAGGATGATATTGTTCAAAAAATCGAAGCCGGAAATATATCCCTTTCGTTACCGTCCACCCAATATGTGACTTTTTCGGGGAAAAACAAGGGTTTGTTCGGGTTGAAAGCAATTTCCAAGCTTGGCCCGGTTGACTTCACTACGATCGCGTCCATCGAACAGACGAGGAAGGAACAACAAAAATACAAGGGCGGAAGCGAGTCCCAGACACAAAAAATCAAAGATTACGAATATGTAAAGAACCAATACTTTTTCATTCATGAATGGTATCGGAATGGGGTCCGGTCCGATACTCTCCCCGGTTATTCCGGCTCTCCTTTTGAAATACCGCCGTTTTATCCGTTGGTTGACGGGCTGCACTTGGTAGGCAATATTATGGTGAAAAATTTCGATTTGTATAAATTGGACCTGTCCAACGACCCGGCGGCCGATGTGGGAACGGCCTACATTGATCCGGCAAGACCGGATTTGTATGCGGATAAAAACAAGGACGGCAATTTCATTCGTCTGGAGAGAGACATGGATTATTATTTAAGCGAGGATTTGGGGTTTATCCGCATGCGGAGCAGGGGGCAAAATGAAATATTAGGGGTGTACTTTACCCTGGTTAACAAAGAAACCGGGGACACGGTCCTTACCGTGGGGCACGGTATTACCGATACCGATTCAACCCTGGCCCTGAAAATGATTAAACCCCAATCGCCCAATCCCAGCCACCCTACCTGGCCGCTTATGTTTAAAAACGTTTATTATCTGGGAACGACGAATATTAACCGGGAAGGGTTCGCCGTGCGGATTATCAATAATATCCGTACACCGATCAGCGACCGTGATCCTCAGGGGACGCCCTATATTACCCTGTTTGGTCTCGATAGTTTGAACGAAAACGGGATTCGGCAATCCGATGAATTAATTGATATTGATAACCCGAATATTGTGAATCTGGTGACCGGAGAGTTGCTTTTTCCCATGTATTATCCCTTTGCTTATGATTCCTTGCCGGGAGGGAATCAAAACCCAAAACTTAAAGGTGTCCTGGGGAAAGGGGTCATGTACAATTCCACCGTGCAACAGGATATTTATGCCGATAGCTGGTATACGATCGAAGCTGATTTTACCAACCCCAGTTCAACGATAAGTCTGGGATTCATGTTGGTCGAAGGCAGTGAGGAAGTATTATTAAACGGCATCCCCCTTAAGCGCGGCGACGACTACCAGATTGATTATTTCACGGGAACGATTATACTGGGTGAAACCGCCAATGATCCCAACGCCAACATTGAGATTCTTTATGATAAGTACGAACTGGTATCCTTTGATAAAAAAGTCATTTTGGGAACACGCGCTCAAATGGACCTGGGAGAAAAATCGTTCGTTGGGGCAACGGCCTTGTATTACAACCAATCGGTGATCAATGAGAAGATCGAAGTCGGGTACGAGCCGACCCGGAATTTTATTTGGGATTTAAACGGCCGTTTTGAAACCGGGTTCGAACGCTTGACCCGCATGTTGGACCGGTTGCCCATTATCGAAACCGATCGTGTGTCGACACTTTCGGTGGAAGGAGAATTCGCCCAGGTTTTGCCCAATCCTAATTCCATGAGCAACCCGGCGACAGGGGACCCGCGCGGGGTGGCCTATATCGATGATTTCGAAGGGGCCAAGCGCACTACCACACCGCCTATCCAGCGCCGGTTCTGGAAAGAATCCTCGGCGCCGCTCAACCTGGAAACCGGAAAGCCCTATTCCCAACGCAACCGGGCCCGCATGTTCTGGTACAATCCTTACGGTCAGGTCCGGACGAAGGATATCTGGCCCAATTTGTCCACCTCAATCCGCGCTCAAAATGAGACCACCGATATCCTGGTTCTGAGTTACAAAACACGTTCTCATCAGTCCGGGGTTCCGCGCGATTCAATCTGGGCCGGGATTACCACGTCTTTCTATTCCGGTGATTTTGACCAGACACAGAGTAAGTTTTTTGAAATCTGGTTGAAGGGTGACGCCGGTAAATTGACCGTGGACCTGGGGAAGATCAGTGAAGACATGGATGGGAACGGAGTATTGAATACGGAAGATATCCCGGTATCGGACTTAACGCTTGGGAATGGTTTCCTGGAACCGGAAGAGGATACGGGTTACGACGGTTGTTTTGATGAAAACGAAGATGGTTGGGGAGGATGTCTTAGCTCTGACTCCACTTACAAGGAGTATCTCGATTATTATCAGCGTACCGGAAATCCGGTTCCCATTAATACCGGCGCCGACGTGGACCCGAACGATCCGAACGGGGATAATTGGGATTATATTGAAGGCAGCGATGAATACGAAAAGGTGAATGGCACCGAAGGAAACGGTACCGGGGATCGAAAACAGGAAGGCGGGCTGTATCCGGATACGGAAGACCTGGATCGGTCGGGGTTTCTGGATAAAACGAATGATTACTTTACGCAAACCTTTGATTTAAGCGATACAACCTATCTGGCGGGTGTTACCGTAAAGGACGGTCATCCCACCGGTTGGCGATTGTTTCGGATTCCCCTGAGCCATTTCAAACCGGTAAAAGACATCGAATGGAATGAAATCCGCTACCTGAGGTTGGTCTGGAGCGGGGTTGATTCAATCGCGAAGCTCCGGATAGCAAAAATTGAATTGGTCGGAAACGAATGGCGTGAAATGGGGATCGCCCCGGTCAATTCGGAAACGTACCGGGATGAATATTCCGAAACCACCGTTTATCACATCGATGATACCAAGGAAATAACGGCTACCGAGCAGGGCCGGGCGGACAGCATATTTGCCGTATCGGTGGTTAACACCGACGACAATGCCTATTATGTCCCCCCCAAAGGTGTGAAAGGAGAATATGACCGGATTAATGAAATCCGTGCCAAGGAGCAATCCCTGGTCTTGAAGTTTAACGGACTGCCGGCTCACTACAAAGGGGCCGCCAAAAAAACGCTGTTAACGCTATCCGGCGATCGGGCCAAAAGTTATCTGACGTATGATCGGTTGAAAATGTATGTGTACGGCGACAGTCCCTGGATCGGAACCGACGAAACAAAAGTGGAAATGTTTATCCGTTTTGGTTTGGGAAACGACTTCTACGAATTGATTCAACCTGTGTACCATGGTTGGGACGAAAATCACGAACGGAATGCCGTGGATATCGATTTGAATTGGTTGACCAGGATAAAACTGCAGGACTCCACAACGGTTAAAAAATTCCGCTCAACAGACATATTCCGTGATTCGGCCGATGTTAGATGGTATTACTTCACTGATGAGGAAGGTGAGTTGACCGGAAAACGAATAAAAATCAAGGGTTCTCCGGCATTAAACCGGATTCAATTCATTGTTGTCGGCGTCCGCAATATTGCCGACGAGCCGATTTCAGGGGAAGTTTGGCTGGATGAACTCAGATTGAGTGGCGTAAAAAAGGATCGGGGGATCGCAATGCGTGTGCAATCCAAGTTTAATCTGGGGGATTTGGCGAACACCTCCTTTGTGTACAGTCGAAAAGACGCGGATTTTCATGTTTTGCAACAAAGACTGGGCTCCAACCGGTCGAGCGAAGACATGCGGTTTAATATAAACCTGCAACTTCATGAATTCCTCCCCAAAACCTGGGGATTGAGTATCCCTGTTAATGCTTCCCTGTCAAACACAATAAACCGGCCCAAATATTTCCCCGGTACGGATATTTTGGTAAATCAGGATAATGTGCCGGATTCGATCCTGATAAAAAGCCGGGCGGTTAATATCAGTACCTCGATAGCCAAATCAAGCAAATCGGATAAAAAACTGATCAAGTATACTCTGGACAATTTAAAAGGAAGTTTCAGCGCTGCGCGATCCGTAAATTCGAACGAAATCATGTCGGCGGTGCAAAATGAGAACTATTCCGGTAAGTTGAGTTACAATTTCAACTTCAGTCGGGAGAACTTTTTCCAGCCGTTTAAATGGATAAATTTTATTCCCTGGATCGGTCCTAAAATAAGCGGTCTGAACTTTTATTATTCGCCCCGATCATTTTCCTCCATATTAAATTTCAACGAGAAATTGGTGCGGAAAAGATCCCGGTCGGGGGCGAAGTCCCCCGATGATTACAATTTCGGGTTAAGCCGTTCCTTTAATCTGGATTACAAGATAACGGATAATTTATCAACGAAATATAATCGCTCAATAAAGAGCGATATGGACAACTACCGCGGCTACATCTGGATGGCCGTTCGCAATCTGGACCCCGGGATTGTAACCAGCACCACCGAAAACCTGAGCACTTCCTTCACGCCCACCATATTTAGTTGGTTTAAACCGAATTTCAATCATTCCGCCGGATATCGCTGGGAAAAACCGTTGGGCGGCACCTATGAAGGAGCCCGAATCGGTACGCAACTCCGTTTTTCTTCCAGTATTACCCTGTCTCCGGTGACCATCTTCGAACTGGTTTACAAACCGCCCGCAAAAAAGAAACCATCGTCGACCAGAGGACGAAGAAGACGCGGTGTGCCACCACCAAAAGAACCGGAAACAAAGGAAAAAAAGCAAAAGGACATCCCGGTTTTAACGTATTTCCACAAACTGTTGCAAAAAGTGAACCCTATCAGCATCAGTTACACGGAAAACCTGAATCGTACCGGAAACAGCGTCCTGGGAAAAGTTCCCACCGGGTATAAATTCGGGTGGTTGCCGGATCACGGTTTAAAACATTCGGAACAGGTCGGTACCAATACCGGCAATTGGGATTATAAACGGGACCTTACAACCCGTTCGGGCCTTAAGTTGACCCGCAATGTCAATTTAAGTTTCAATTACTCACAGAATGTATCCACAACCAAAAGCGGTTCCGGTGTGTCGCTGCGGTCAATTTCGCGCGACTATTTTTCGTATGGGGAAAGACTGGAAAAGGGATTCCCGTTTGTCGGTTGGAGTATGCGTCTGACCGGGGTGGAAAAATTGCCCTTCTTCAACAAAATTGCCCGCACTGCTTCTCTGGAACATGCCTACAGCGGCAAGGAATCGCGATCCTGGCAGTTCGAAACCATCGATATCCCCGATATTGATTTCTTTAACATGAGTTCTTTTGTTAACCAATACGGTGAGTATGAACGTTCCTACCGGGTAAATTCCAGTTTCTCACCGTTGTTGGGACTGTCGATGGCAATGAAGAAGGGGATCTCAAGCAATCTCCGTTATACCCTGAATAAGTCGGTTGAAGCCGTACCGACCGGCCTGACCTTAAGAACCGATGAAACCTGGACAGCCAGCATGAACTATACCCATCGCGGCGGACTCACCATACCGTTGCCCTTCCGGGAAGATTTCCGTATCCAGAACACCATGAATTTTACGTTGAATTTTGATTTGAATAAGAGCGAGACGAAGGGGACAAAGAACAAAACAACCCTGGCCCAACAGGCCTTTAATTCCGGGTGGAAGGTCGGTACCAGGATTTCCTATTCCTTTACTTCGCGGGTAAGCGGGGGAGTAGTATATGAATACCGTGAAAGCAAATCCAAAACTACGGGACGGAAAATAGACCGTGATTTTGGTTTTGACGTGAATATCGCCATAAGCGGCTGATGAATGGAAAGTGAATACAATGAGTAGTAACGATAAAACGCTTACACCGAATTTTATTTTAGGTTTGGCCCGGGGAAGGGCGCGCATTTCGTTAAAGGTCCCCCGGAAACCGGCCGGGCTATTTTTAATCCTGGGGTTGTTCGGATGCTTTTCAACCCCCGTTGAATTTGACGGAAACCGGGCTTTCCGGTTTTTGGAAGAACAGTGTGCCTTCGGTCCGCGAAACCCGGGTTCCGAAGGCTATCTCCGCTGTCGCGACTACCTGACCTCCACCCTGGAACAGTGGGCGGATACGGTTTTTTATCAGCCGTTTCAATATACGGAATTGAAAACCGGGCAAACCTATGAATTAACCAACATTATCGCCCGCTTTCGCCCTGAGGCGCCACGTCAGATCATGTTAGGCGCCCACTGGGATACACGTCCCTGGGCCGATCAGGACCCGGACCCGAAACAAAGGGACAAACCGATCCTGGGGGCCAATGACGGTGCCAGCGGGGTGGCTGTTTTATTGGAACTGGCGCGACTGATGCACCGGAAAGCGCCGCCCGTAGGTGTTACTATTGTCCTATTCGATGGGGAAGACCTGGGCGTGAGCGGACAACCTGAAAGTTATGCGCAGGGGGCCCTGTATTTCGCGCAAAATCTACCTGTCCCGAAACCGGAGTATGCCATCGTGCTCGATATGGTTGGCGATGCCGAGTTACGTATCCCCATCGAACGCTATTCATACCGACAAAACCCGGGTCTGGTAAAAACACTCTGGAAACAGGCCCGGGAATTGAAGTTGCCGGCGTTTGAAAACCGTCTGGCGTACCGGATATTTGATGATCACGTTCCCCTGTGGGAAGCGGCCCGTATTCCGGCGGTCGATATTATCGATTTTGAGTATCCCAACCGTTACACCAATTACTGGCATACCCGACAGGACATACCGGAAAACTGCTCCGCCGCCAGCCTGAAACAGGTGGGAACCCTGATAGCAAATCATTTATATGTCAGTGAGAAATAATTCATCGCAAAGTCTGATTGAAACGTGAAACGTGAAACATGGAACGTGAAACATGAGACCGGATAAAGAGCTTAGTCGAAAATTGAGAGAATAAATTGTTCAATAAAATCCTTAACACATGCGGCATGTCTGTTGGCTATTTTGCTCCCGGCCGTGGTCTTTCTCCAATCTTCCGTAGGTAAATATTTATGTTCAGCCCTAAATTAAATCTTGTGCGTTTAATCGTAATCACAATAATCCTGTTCATTATCTGGGGGTGCCCGGGGCCTGTGCCGCCGCCCGACGAAGGAATTCCTTTGCAGGATTTCCGGTTTTCGTATCTCCAGGAACAAAACGAACTGTACTTTGCCGTTCAGGTTGAACCGTCTTACCAGGGAAACCGGTTGGATTCGGTACGGGTGGCCTGGTACGGCACGGACCCGGCGGTAATGCCGGACACCATCCCCCTGAATGATTCCGGACAGGTCGGGGACATTATCGCCTTTGACGATGTTTATGCCAGGAAAGTGAAGAATGATACGGCTTTTATCAATAACGTGGTTTCCATTTCCGATACGGGCCTGGTCTATATTGATTACCTTGCCTATTACAAGGCTCTGGTTGTTGCTGAAACAGATTCTTTTTCCCTGGGGAATATCCGGCCGAGAATATTATCGGTAACTGCTCCCGATACAGTAGTACGACCCGGAACCGGTTACATACTGGTAAAAGTTGAGTGCGAAGTGTTCGACGCGAACGGCCTGGAGGATATTCGTTGGGTTGGCTTCCGGTCTTACAATACCGTATTGGATTCCTTTATGAATGGTGGGAATTATATATTCCTTTACGATGACGGGGGAGAAAAAGTCCTGTTCCAGCCTGATTTAACCAGTGGCGATGCGGTACGGGGTGACGGGATCTATTCTTTCCAGGCGCCGTTAAGCAGTTCTTCCACGGCCGGTACGTACGACTGGATTTTTGAGGCCCAGGATCAACATAACGCGTACAGCGATACGGTTGTGCATCGGATCGTCGTTCAATGAAAACAAACCTGCCGAAATTGATTTCTATTCTCCTGGCCGGAATGGCGTTTTTGTCGGCTCAAAATCTTGCTCCGGCAAAATTCCTGTTGAAAGAAACCGAAACCGCTGTTACAACCGGATCCGCAGGGTTGCGGAGTAATGCCATTTCCGAAGTACGTCTCCAGGGTTCCCGTGCCGTTTGGTTGGGTACCGGCCGAGGCCTGGCGGTTGTGCGCGACTCCGTAACCGTCGAGTCCCTGGACACCCTCATGTTGTCCGACGGCAGTCAAATCATATTAAACATGGGTATTTCAGCCATTGCCGCGGCAGGCGACACCCTGATGGTGGCGTCGGCGACCGATGACGGGAATATTCCGGTGGGCGGCGGATTGTATTATACCGCCGCCGTCAGCGATTCGCTTATCGTCTGGACTTATTACCAACAACCGATCGATGACGCGGGCGACACGCTGGCCCCCTTTGCCGATCGTTTTTTCCGCGCCCTCCCGGTTACGACCGATCGTGCCAATGTTACCTACGATATGAGTATTGCCGGAAATTATGTCTGGATTACCAGTTGGGCGGGCGGATTGCGCCGGTTTGATATTGCCAGCCAGGTTTGGGACCGGATTCCGTTACCTGAGGATGACCAGGATTTTCTCATAACCTGTGCAGATACTTCTTACGAAAGTATTAACGGCCAGAGCGTGTTGCGCAATTTTTACCTCAATCCCCGGGATCCGTCCGATGAGGGTAATCATAACCACAAGGCGTTTTCCGTCCTGGCTTACAATGATACGGTCTGGGTAGGTACCGCCAACGGAATCAATCGCGGGATTCTGGGCCCCAATGGTTGTATTGACTGGGAACACTATTCCTATCCTCTCAGCGGGTTATCCGGCAATTTTGTGGTGGGCCTGGCACGGCAATTATGGAATGGCAGGCGAATTATCTGGGCGGCCACGCTCAATGCCGACGATCCGACCGAAAAACGGGGGTTGAGCTACACCCTGGACGACGGGGAAACCTGGATGTCGGTCTTACCGGGCGAACGGATTTACAATATCGCGACCGTTGATTCGCTGGTTTTGGCCGCTTCCGAAAGAGGCCTCTGGAAATCGGAAGACGGTATCAACTGGGCCCTGTTTAAGCCCGCCCGCGATGCAACCCCGTTTGCCTCAGACGAAATATTAAGCAACAAGGTTTTTTCGGTAGCCCTGGATACACGTCCTTATTATTCACAACCGGTTATCTGGATTGGCACACAGGACGGACTGGCGCGGTCCGATGATTTGTTTGGCAGCAACTGGAAAATTTTCCGCGCCGATTACGATCCCGAAGAGGTGTATGCTTACCCCAACCCGTTTTCACCCTTTTCGCATAATGTCCTTGGGGACGACGGATACGTGCGCATCCACACGGACGTTAAACAATCGTACGTGATCGAGATGGCGATCTATAATTATGCGATGGAGCGTGTGTACCGCACGGAATTCGATCGCCGGAAAGGCGCGGGAACCTTAAAATGGAATGGACGCGATGACCAGGGACGCTTAGTGGCCAACGGCATCTACTTTATTAAGCTGAACTACGACATGAAAACGGAGTGGATAAAACTGGTTATTGTAAAATGAGTTTACAAAATAAGAATTCAATATTCCTGAAATGGTCGGCGGTAATGCTGTTGGTGAAATTTATTATTTTACCGGGGGGCGGGCGCGCGAGTGAATATGCCGGTTATGCCGGATCATTTTTACGAATGGGCACGACCGCCAGGTCCCTGGCGATGGGCGGCGGTTTCACGGCCGAATTGGACCGCGGTTTCACCGCTTACCATAACCCGGCGGGAATTCCGTTTCTGAAGAATAAACAGATCTCCTTCTCCAACCACTGGCTTCCCCTGGACCGGCGTTTCATGGCCACCAGTTTTTCCACCAAACTGCCCCCCACCGCAGGGATTGGAATTGCCTGGGTCAGCGCCGGCGTCGATCGTATTGACGGGCGTTCCTCGGCCGGCGAGCACACGGAATATTTGTCAACCAGTGAAGATGCGGTATTCATCAGTTTTGCCCAGAAAATACAGCCCTGGATGGCGGTCGGCATTAACATTAAAATATTGTACCAGCAACTCCCCATGAATTCCAACCGGTTGGCCGGGAAGGGAACCGGGTTTGATATAGGTGTAATGGTAAGGGCCGGTCAACGCATGGTAATGGCGCTCATGGTCCAGGATCTCAACTCCAATTACCAGTGGAATACGGGTGAAGTCTTTGAGCGTGGCCGGGTTTACAAGGAAGCATTCCCCGCCCGGTATCGAATCGGGTCGGTTTATTCGTATCGGGGGTTGCATATCGTCGGTGATGTCGGGCTAATAACCGATCATCAAAAGCTGTTGGGGAATTCGCTCCGGATTGGGGCCGAATATCGTTACCGGGGAAACTATTTTCTGCGTGCCGGTTTCGGCAATTCCCGGATAGCCGTCGGCGGCGGTCTGAATTATACGGTTCTTAAACAGAATGACGCCTATTTGGATTACGCTTTTGTATTGGAATTTCCGGCCGGCGCGGCGCATGTCTTCACCGTCGCTTTTAAACTGTAACCAACGGCATTCATGATCTGATCGGTGAATTACGGTGGTCGAATGAACCCAAGCGATAACAAGCGGGACGCGAAAATTCCAACCAAATTTGTTCTGCCGTTTATCTTATTGTTGCTGTTGCCCGGTATCGGTTCGGCAATCGGAACATCCTTTCTGTCAATTCCAAGCACCGCCCGGGAATTGGCGTTGGGAGCCAACCCGGTGATCGCGGTAACTTCAACCGCCAATCCGGCGCTGACCCGTGTGGGGGGAAACGGAATAAACCTGGATTTTTCTTACGGACAATGGCTGGTGGGGACGAGCGAAACAACGATCGGAATCGCCGGGCGGCTATTCGGCGGTGAAATGGGCCTGCGAATTCGTTATACCGGCCTGAACGATTTGGAACTGCGCTCCGATACTCCAACGGACGCGCCTTTGGCTTATTTCGGGGCCTATGGAGTCGCCATAGGCGGAAACTACGCGCGGCAACTGGGTGTGACCACCCGGCTGGGTGTCGCCGTGCGAATTGTCAATATCCAGATGTACACCGCATCCTCAAACGGTATTGCCGTTGATCTTGGCGGCGTACAGCAAATCGGTAAAAAACTTACCGTGGGCTTATCCCTTTTAAACCTCGGGACCATGTCGCCGATGGCGGACAAATCGCCGCAGCTTCCCGTGCGCGTCCTGGGCGGAATGGCCTATTCCTATGACTACGGTGATATATCAAATGTGGTTACGGTTGCTTCCGAATGGTTAAATACACGTAAGGCATTGATTCTTCGACTGGGCAACGAAATCTATTGGAAAAAGGTCATTATCCAGGTGAGTTCACAATTTTCCGAACAGGTGGCAATCGTCTCCGGTGGTTTTGGTTTCCGGGTGGGAATATACCAATTCCATTATGGAGTTCAATTTGGCTCACGGAACCTGGGGACGCCCCAGATGATTGATGTATCCGTGAGGCTCCCCTGACCGATGAATCACCCCCCGTACCGCTTTCTTACCTATTTCCTGACGTTGGTAGTCATCGTTTTGGCGGTGACTTTGTTTTTTCTGAACCGGGAATTGCGGGATCTCCGCTCCAGGACGGTAGAAGAGAAACCGGTTGAAATTCCCCCTACCGAAGCGCCACCGAAAGTCGGCGTAATAGCGTTGATAATCGATGATTTCGGATATCGCAATGATGAAGTTTCCGATGGTTTTATAAATCTGGATGCGGATCTGACATTCGCAATCATTCCCGGTCACAGATACAGCCGGTTGTTCGCTGAAAAAGCCGCTTCGGCCGGTAAGGAAGTTATTGTTCACATGCCGATGGAATCGCGAACACCCACCCACGGCGAGGAAGAATTTGTTTTGCTGACGTCCATGACCAGCGCTGAGATCGAACGCCGTGTTGAGAGCGCGTTTTCACAGCTTCCTCAAACCGTGGGGATGAACAATCACCAGGGTTCCAGGGCCACGGAGGATAAACGCGTGATGCACGTGGTGGCGTCCACGCTGAAGCGGGAAGGAAAGTATTTCGTGGACAGCCGCACTACCCGGAATACGGTTGCGGAAGAAACAATGAGAGTGGTAGGGGTGCCCGTAGCCCGGCGCAACGTTTTTTTGGACAACGAATTCGATTCGGCTTTGATAAATGAACAATTGGACCAATTAATCAGCATTGTCCGAAAACGCGGTATGGCCATCGGAATCGGACACGCGAAACCAACAACTCTGCAGGTCCTGAAAGACCGGATACCGGAATTAAAAAAAGCCGGCTTTCGATTCGAATTTGTTTCCGCCGTCGTAAACTGACCTACCGGCGCGCGGCGAAAGTCCCGGGATAATAGACGCCGCAAATTGCCCGGGTTCATGCGGAAGAAACGCTCTCTCCCGCCAGGTAAATTTCTATTCTCCCGGTATGAAAATAATTCGTATTTTGAGGGGAATGGTTGCGTTGCAGAGAATCCATGCTTTTGCATTCTTCCGGCGGATGTTCATTTTCAATGAACATTTTGAGTTTATCAGGATGAACAATCCCCGGGGATTTTACCGGGAAAAAGACCGGTTCCCGGCGTGGTTTCCAAAATCATTCACCATTACTTTAATTCCCTGCCTGTTGCCTTGTCGCCGTGGTAAAAGAATAGCGGATTAGCAATATGCCGATTTTGTGTCATGTATACCGTGGTAAGTATGTTGAAAGCAAACACGTGGTTTATGCCGTGGTTGTCAATGGAGCCGGTAAAATTGTTTACGCTTCCGGCGATCCCGAATATGTTACTTGTATTCGTTCCTCGTTGAAACCATTCCAGGCGGCGGCCGTCGTGAAGGCCGGTGCGGTGGCGGCCGCCGGTTTTTCCGCAGCCGAGTTGGCCCTGATGTGCGCTTCCCACAACGGAGAGGAAATCCACGTGAAAACGGCCCGGTCAATGATGGATAAACTTGGTTATCCCGCGGATCGCTATGAATGCGGAAGTCATTATCCCTACCATCGCGAAACCCGCGAGAGCCTGATACGGACCGGGGCCAAACCGCAGCCGTTCCATAATAACTGCAGTGGAAAACACGCCGGAATGTTGTGTCTGGCGAAGCATTTGGGGGTCGACCCCGCGGGATATACCAAACCCGACCATCCCGTACAGGAAGCCATTTTTCATTTGGTTAAAACATACACCGGCCTGGAAGAAATCCCTTACGCCATCGACGGTTGCAGCGCCCCGACGCTGTTTTTGTCGTTACGCAAGATCGCCGGACTGTTTCAGACCCTTATGGCCGGGGAATACCCGGAGCTGAGGCAGGTACGGCAGGCGATGGTAAATAACCCGTACCTGGTTGCCGGAGAGAAAAGATTTGATACCGATTTTCTTACCGCCCTGCGGGGCCGGGCGGTTACGAAAGTCGGCGGCGAGGCGGTCCGGGGAATCGGCATACGAACCAGACAGGGGGAAACGCTTGGTCTGGCCCTGAAAGT
>JALUTR010000090.1 GCA_027021785.1 Fidelibacterota bacterium
AATCACCCTGTTCATCGGGCGTTGAGACAAGGATTGATCGCCGCTGAATGTCGCCGCAATTTCCTGTCCGGCCAACAACCCCAGCATAAGACGCACCGTGGTCCCGGAATTACCGCAATCCAATGCTTCCGTGGGAATCGACCATGTGCCGCCGATAATTTCGATCCGGCCGGAATCGACGGTGGAAACAATGCCGCATTTCCGCAGACACCGGCGGGTGGATTCCACATCCAGCCCGGTGGAAATATTCTCGATTGTGCATTTACCGTCCGTGAGGGCGGCAAGCATCAGGGCCCGATGTGAAATGGATTTATCGCCCGGAAAACTCAGTTCACCCGTGATCGACATCTGGTCAGGCTGTCTCGCGGCCAATCGATTTGCCCATGGCGGCGCAGACTCCCCGGGCAATTTTCATCAACTCGGAAAATTCGTCCGGCAACAGGGCCTGGGGACCATCGCACAGGGCTTCCTCCGGCCGGTCATGAACATCCACCAGCAAGCCGTCCGCCCCCGCTCCGATCCCGGCAATGGCGTGCGGAATCACACTGTATCGTTGTCCGCTGGAATGGCTGGGATCGACAATAATCGGCAAATGACTGACATGTTTCAGGGCCGGGATAAAACTAATATCCAGGGTGTTGCGGGCATGGCTGGAAAAGGTACGCACGCCGCGTTCACAAATAACCACTTCCGAGCTGCCGTGCGCCATCAGATACTCCGCCGACATGAGAGTCTCTTCCAAAGTGGCGCTCATACCCCGTTTTAACAGGACCGGTTTCCCCAATTTACCCACTTCTTTCAGCAAAACAAAATTCTGCATATTGCGGGTGCCGATCTGCAACATATCGGCATAATCAGCCACGGTTTCGGCGGTCGAGGTATCCAACACCTCGGTAACAAACGGCAAACCGGTCGCCTCCCGCGCCTTGGCCAGGATCTCCAATCCTTTCTCGCCCAGGCCCTGGAAAGAGTACGGTGATGTTCGCGGTTTATAGGCGCCGCCCCGTAACATCTGGGCGCCGCGATCGGCCACGATCTTGCAAATCCGCAACGTCTGTTCCTCGCTCTCAACAGCACAGGGGCCGGCGATCATTACCACGTCACCGGTTCCGAAAACCGCCCCGCCGATATCAAAGACGGAATTCTCGGGATGTACTTCCCGGCTGGCCAACTTGTAAGGCCGGGTGATGGGAACCACTTTCAGCACACCGGGAAGGCCTTCCAGGTACACACGATCTTCCGCCCCCTTATTTCCGGTAACACCAATGGCCTTATTGGCATGCCATTGAACATCGTGCGCCGTATACCCCATTTCGTTGATCCGTTCCTTGACGCGCAGGATTTGTGCCTCCGTGGCACTGGTTTCCATAATAACTAACATATTATCCCCTCTTTAAAATTTTACCCCTGGTGACTGAAATAGCATTCTCCAATTTCCGGATCATGTCCATTGTGTACGGGTTGAAATTCTGAAGATCAATGAATAATTCCCAGCTATCATTGCAGGTCTGTTCGATTACATCCAGAAGATCCCTGAATCCCAGCGTATCGATCTCCGTAGGTTCGACACCGGCATCGCGCAATACGCGACCGATAAAATGGGTAATGCCCTGGGTCCGGGCGGCCAACCGGTCGTGTTGTTCAGGAGTCATCTCCAACACCTGGATAGCCTTGGAAGTAAAGTACTTCTTCCAGAAATCAAATTGCCGGTGGATATCCCGCGTCGGATGCATCATCATCTTCAACCCGTTCGGTTTATTAACCGAATCGGGACCAAACAGCGGATGGGTGGCAATGATCCCGATTTGCTCCGGCAGGTGTTCGGACATGACCGTCACCGGATACACTTTTACCGAACAGACATCCAAAACCGTGGTCCCCGGCTCCAGTTGGTCCGCAATCTCGGTGATTAAGGCCTTGAATGTGCGGATCGGCACGGCAATGAAAATCGTTTTTTCCCGCAATAAAGTCGGCAGATCCACCAGTTTTACCCCAATCTGGTCTTCGGACGCCGAAATATCATAGGCGCTGACTGTAAAATCATCGGAAAGGATTTGGCCCAGCACCTTCCCAAAACGACCAAAACCGATAATTCCTACACTATTCATGGTTTGCCTCCGAAAATTTCTTCACCCCGATAAAGAGGGTCAGATTATTTTTTAAGTCCTGAATATCCTCGGAAATAACCACCAATCCGTAAAGATCGGCACACGATTTGGGCGCGATTACACCCGCTGTACGGGGCAATTTCCCCTCCTTTAAACGCCGGGCCGCCTCGGCCGTGTCGTCCTCCTCGATCAGGGGACGGGTCCAAAAATGTTCCGCCAGATAATCACGGCATTGCCGAAGGGCCTGCTGGTGCGAATGAATTTCCGTAATATCCCCCAAAAACACACCCCTGCGAGCCAACAAACATTGACTAATGGGGACGTAAAACATCTCCACAATTTCACATTGGTGATGCGCCAGGGCGACCACACTCTCGATTACCACGCCTCCCTGGGCATTCTCCATGGCAAAAACACCGTAATCCACGTCTTCATTTTCAACCGCCTGTAATACCTTCTCGGAGGTAATAAGGTACTCGGTACTATACTTGTCGATCCCATGATTGTTGGCAAATACCGATGCTGCTTCCTCGGAAAAACTGCCGTGTCCTCCCTGGATTCCGATTTTTTTCATTCTTTATCTCCCCAAAATATTGGTTATATGCATCATTCAGATTTTCTCATTTTTTTCAAACTTGATAACCCGGTAAAAAAACGGTCGGATTGTCCGTCGGAACATACAGCAAACCCATCATACCGGCTCCTTTTCTCCACCCGTTATCCTCAGGTTTTTTCACCCCTTCCTTTTAACCGGCAAAGGTACCGTTCGGTGGCTTTAACGGGATCATCCGCCTGGGTGATCCGCCGAATCAATTCACTTCCCACAACCGCGCCATCGGCCATCCGGTTAATATTTTGCACATCCTGTCGGGTTTTTATCCCGAAACCGACAACAAAGGGGGTGACGCTGTGTTTTCGAACCCGCTTCAAATAATTCTCCAGGGTGCCCACGGCGGTCAAATCCGACCCCGTGATTCCCAGGATGGAAACACAATAAATCAGGTCCCCGGCCAACTCGGATACGGCGCGAATCCGTTTATCGGGAGTATTCGGAGCAACCAACAAAATGGGCGAAACGGAATTCTTTCGGCACTGCTCGATTAACGGATCCGCCTCCTCCGGCGGAAGGTCGGGAATAATCAAGCCATCCACGCCCGCCGCACGGCAATCCTTCACAAACGCTTCCACTCCGTACTGAAGGATAGGATTTATGTATCCCATCAGCGCCAGGGGTATTTCGCAACTTTCACGGATAATTCGAACCTGGTCGAGAATCCATTTT
>JALUTR010000091.1 GCA_027021785.1 Fidelibacterota bacterium
GTCGTGCTGGAGATAACGCGGGCTTGTTGTTGCGTGGAGTAGACAAGGAGGAATTGAAGCGTGGCCAGGTATTGGCGAAGCCGGGTAGTATCACTCCGCATACGAAGTTCAAGGCGAACGTGTATGTACTGAAGAAGGAAGAGGGTGGCCGTCATACGCCGTTTTTCAACGGATATCGTCCGCAGTTTTATTTTCGGACGACGGATGTGACGGGAGTAGTGGATTTGCCTTCGGGAATGGAGATGGTAATGCCTGGGGACAATGTTGAATTATCGGTGGAGTTGATCACTCCGATCGCAATGGACAAGGAATTACGTTTTGCGATTCGTGAAGGTGGTCATACGGTTGGCGCCGGTGTCGTTACCGAAATTATTGAGTAGGTTTAATCATTATGGCTGGAAATAGTAAACGAACGATCATTCAAATCGAGAGTACCGCCGGAACGGGTTACCGATATACGGTTACTAAAAATAAACGTAAACATCCCAGCCGGGTTGAATACAAGAAATATGACCCGATCGTACGCAAGCACGTTATCTTTAAAGAGACAAAATAAGTTTCGTTTTTTAAAGATATTTAAAGCGGCTGCTTGTATTTAAGTTGAAACGATTTGAAAAATATCACACGAAACTCCGGTCAGAATGCCCGCCATTGGGAAGCGTTAGGAGAGTAGCTCAATTGGCAGAGCACCGGTCTCCAAAACCGGGGGTTGCGGGTTCGATTCCTGCCTCTCCTGCAAAAAAACAAACCATTTTTCAATGGCGGGCGCATAGAGTCTGCCGTGTCTGATAGAGGACATAAATAACGGAAAAACAGATTTTCGTACTTATCTGAAAGTGGCGGATCCTTGGTCATAAAAAATGAATACGAATATTAATTCCCAATTAATAAAGTGCGAAAATGAAGTTTAAACGAATAAGAAAACGATGTTCAGGAAAATAAAACAATTTTTAGACAGCGTTCAGTTTGAAATGAAAAAGGTGTCCTGGCCGACTTGGGAGGAACTCAAGGGGTCGACATATGTAGTATTATCTCTTTCCCTATTGATAGCAGTATTCCTGTTTGTTGTTGATATGGTCTTAACGCGCATATTAAATATTCTGTTATAATCATGGAATGGTATTCATTAAGAGTTATTTCCGGTAAGGAAAAGAAGATCCGCGATACGATCCTTTTGGAGGTGAAACGGAGGGGATTGGAAGATCTTATCCAGGAAGTGTTGGTTCCCACGGAAAATATTGTGGAAATGAGGGATGGGAAGAAACGGGTGAAAAACAAAGTGTTTTTCCCGGGCTACGTATTGGTCAAAATGGAATTGGATAACGAGACCCGTTACCTCATGGAAAATATTACCGGCGTAATGAGTTTTGTGGGTCCGAAAGGAAGCCCCCAACCTTTGAAACCGGAAGAGGTTAACCGAATTCTGGGTGTGGTTGAGGGGAGTGCCGGGCATGAAAGCATGGCCCATCCCTTTAAAGTCGGCGACGCGGTCAAAGTTGTTGACGGACCTTTCATGGAGTTTTCCGGTTTTGTTCAGGAAGTAAATGATGAAAAACAAAAATTAAAAGTATCGGTAAGTATTTTTGGCAGACCAACGCCGATTGAGTTGGACTATTTACAGGTTGAACTAGAAAAGTAGGTTTATTAATAATGGCGAAGAAAGTTATCGGTTTTATCAAGCTCCAGATTCCTGCCGGGCAGGCAAATCCGGCACCACCGGTGGGCCCGGCCTTAGGGCAGCATGGAGTGAATATCATGGAATTTTGCAAAGCATTTAATGCTGCTACTCAGGATCAGTCCGGCATGATTATACCGGTTGAGATCAACGTTTATGCTGACCGTAGTTACACGTTTATAACCAAAACACCGCCGGCTGCCGTACTGTTAAAAAAAGCGGCGAATATTCCCAAGGGTTCGGGTGAACCTAACCGGATGAAAGTCGGTAAGGTGACTAAGGATGATGTCAGGCAGATAGCCGAACTAAAGATGAAAGATTTGAATGCCAATACAGTTGAGACTGCCATGCGGATGATTGAAGGTACGGCTCGGAGTATGGGGATTGAAGTAATTGAGTAACACCATGAAACAAACAAAAAATAAAAAAGCCATTTTAGAAAAGTTTGATAAGTATAAAAAATACCCTATTGACGAGGCTATAAAGCTGGCTAAGGATTTGAAATATGCCAGTTTTGATGAATCGGTGGATGTGGCAATCAATCTGGGTGTTGATCCGCGTCACGCTGATCAGAATATTCGTTTGACAACCCCTTTACCGCACGGGACGGGGAAGACCGTCCGTGTATTGGTGCTGACTACAGGTCCGAAGGAAAAAGAAGCGCTTGAAGCGGGGGCGGATTTTGTCGGCAATAAAGAATATATCGAAAAAATAAAATCCGGATGGGCCGATGTGGATAAAATTGTCGCCACACCGGATATGATGCCACAACTTGGGAAATTGGGCCGGATATTGGGTCCCAAAGGATTAATGCCCAATCCCAAGAGCGGTACGGTCACGATGGATGTCGGTAAAGCGGTCAGGGAATTAAAAGCCGGGAAAATTGAGTTACGGGTGGACAAGAACGGTATAATTCATGCCCCGTGTGGTAAAACCTCGTTTGAGTCAACGGCCTTAAAAGAAAATATACTGCAAATTTATCAGGCGGTGATGAAAGCCAGACCCAGCACGGTAAAAGGTCAGTATTTCAAGAAAATGACTATTTCTTCAACCATGGGTCCCGGAATTGTAGTGGATCCGGTTAGTTTGAGGTAAGAATCATGCCGAATACGAAAAATATTCAGACAGTGAAAGAACTTAGCGACAAGTTTCAAAAGGCCAAGGCTGTCTATTTCACCGATTACATAGGCCTGGATGTGGCCAGTATTACCGATCTGCGGAGCCAGTTTTTTCAATCGTCGGTCGAATACAGGGTAGCCAAAAACACTTTGATTAAATTGGCTGCCGAGAAGAACGATATTAATGGTTTGGAAGAATTTTTAACCGGGCCAACGGCGATAGCCATCGCTTATGATGAACCTACGGTTCCTGCCCGGGTATTGAAAAAATTTACAAAAATTTACAAAAAACCAGTGGTGAAGGGAATCTTATTTGAGGGGGAACTCTTAGGTGGCGATGAATTTGAAACGATCGCCGATTTGCCTTCCCGTGAAGAATTGCTATCCAAGTTGGTTGCTTTGTTAAAGAGTCCGATGACGCAATTTGTCAGTACTTTGAGTGGACCTTTGACCAACCTGGTAGGAACATTAAAAAGCCTGAAAGATAAAAAATCCTAATCCTGAGAATATAAAGAAGGAGTGAGATGATGTCCGTTACAAGAGCTGATGTATTGTCTTATCTTGAAGAAGCCAATATGGTTGAAATCTCTGAACTGATAAAAGAGATTGAAGATAAATTTGGTGTAACCGCCGCCGCGCCCGTGGCGGTAGCCGCTGCTCCCGCTGCACAGGAAGAAGCGGCAGCCGAAGAACAAACCGAATTTGATGTCGTATTAACCGCAATTGGTCAAGCAAAAATCAATGTGATAAAAGCTGTCCGATCCATTACCAGTTTGGGTCTCAAAGAGGCCAAGGAATTGGTAGATAACGCGCCCAAAACAGTAAAGGAAGGCGTATCGAAAGCGGAAGCAGAAGAGATTAAAGCAAAACTTGAAGAAGCTGGCGCAAGTGTCGAAATAAAATAAATAATACCAGCATCGATTATTATATCCATCTCCGTTTCCACAACAAAAAAAGGAGGCTTTCTTGGGAGCCAAAATAAGTACTCCGACGGAAAGGGTGTCTTTTCAAAAGATCCCTTCCATCATAGAGATACCTGATCTCTTATCCGTTCAAACGGAATCATTTAAACTCTTCTTACAGGAAGATACCCTGGAAGAAGAACGGTTACCAATTGGATTGGAAGAAGTATTCCGGAATGTATTTCCTATTGAAGATGCACATCGCAACTACGTTTTGGAATACAAAAGTTATTATCTGGGTACTCCCAAATACATGCCCGAAGAATGTATTGATCGCGGGGTAACCTATTTCGCGCCGTTAAAAGTTCGATTAATCCTTCATATTACCGACGAAGAAAACCGGAACGAATATGTTCAATCCATTGAACAGGATGTATATTTCGGCAATATTCCTTATATGACCGAGAAGGGTACGTTCATCATTAATGGCGCTGAACGTGTTGTCGTTTCTCAGCTACAGCGGTCTCCCGGTGTATTTTTTGACGAAACTATACATCCCAATGGAACAAAGTTATACCAGGCGCGCATCATTCCCATTCGTGGGTCCTGGGTGGATTTCACGACCGATATTAATGACTGTTTGTTCGTCATTATCGATCGTCGTCGGAAATTCCCCGCCACGATGTTGCTGCGGGCCCTTGGTTATTCCACCAATGCCGATATTTTCCGCGCTTTTGGTTGTATCCAGGAAATTAAAATTAAGTCAAAGGATATTTCCGATGTTATCGGAGCGACAATTATTGAGGACGTAGTTGACCTGAAGACCGGAGAAATCTATTACGAAGGTGGGACGGAAGTGACTTCCGAAGTAATTGACACCCTAAAGCAGGCCGGGGTTAAATCGGTTATTGTCGCCAACGGGAATAAGAATTTCACCGCGATGTTATTGTTAAACACGATGGAAAAAGATCCGACGCACAATACGGAGGAAGCGTTGGGTGTTGTTTACCAATTGTTGCGATCCGGCGAACCTCCCAATCTGGAAACAGCGCAAAAATTTATTGAACGCATATTTTTCAGTCCCAAAAAGTATGATCTTGGACAAGTCGGTCGTTACCGGTTGAATCAACAGTTCAACCTGGAAGTCCCGGTGGAAAATACGGTCCTGACCATGGACGACCTGGTTCAGGTGATCAAAGTTTTGATCGATATGCGGAGGGGCGAACGGGGAACGGATGATATTGACCATTTGGGAAACCGCCGGGTACGGACCATCGGAGAACAATTAAAAGATCAGTTCAGTACGGCGTTGAGCCGTATGATTCGGACTATTCACGAGCGAATGAATCTCCGTGAGGCGGAAACGATTACTCCCCAGGATTTAATTAATTCCCGGGTAGTTACTACGGTCATTAATACCTTTTTCGGAACCAGTCAATTATCGCAATTCGGCGATCAAACCAATCCCCTGGCTGAGATCACGCACAAACGTCGTATTTCAGCTCTTGGTCCGGGCGGATTAACCCGGGAAAGGGCGGGTTTTGAGGTTCGTGACGTTCATTACACTCATTATGGCCGATTGTGTCCGATTGAAACACCTGAAGGCCCTAATATCGGATTAATATCTTCTCTGGCGCTGTTGGCGAAAGTAAATCGTCACGGTTTTATCGAAGCGCCCTATCGCGCTGTGGAAAAGCGAAATGGTAAAGCATACGCTACCGATCGAATTGAATATCTCTCCGCCGATGATGAAGACCGGGTATTGATTGCCCAATCCAATGCCACCCTGGACAAAAAGAAAAGTCTGGTCGATGAACGTCTGCGGGTTCGAATCCGCGGTGATTTCCCGGTGGTTATTCCGGATGAGGTTCAGTATATGGATGTGGCTCCGAACCAGATATTAAGTGTGGCCGCCGCATTGATTCCTTTCCTGGAACATGATGATGCCAACCGGGCTCTCATGGGTTCCAATATGCAACGCCAATCGGTACCTTTATTGAAGCCGGAAGCCCCCATCGTCGGAACGGGTCTGGAACACAAGGTGGCAAAGGATTCGCGCGCCTGCGCGGTATCGCCCTGCGATGGGGAGGTGATCCTGGTCGATGCGGAAAAAATTATCCTCAAAACCCATGAAATCCCCGATGAATTGAGTTTGATCAAGGGACAAAACCTTATCACCGTAAAATTGCACAAATATAACCGTTCGAATCAGAATACCTGCCATAACCAAAAACCGTTGGTGAGAGAAGGACAAATCGTAAAGAAGGGACAAATATTGGCCGATGGCGCTTCCACGCAAAACGGAGAATTGGCCCTGGGCCGCAATGTTCGCGTGGCTTTTATGCCTTGGCGCGGGTTCAATTTTGAAGATGCGATTGTTATCAGTGAACGGTTGGTAAAAGAGGATGTTTTTACTTCCCTCCATATCAATGAAATTGAACTGGAGGTAAGGGATACCAAACGCGGTGAGGAAGAATTAACACCTGAAATTCCGAATGTCAGCGAGGAAGCGACAAAAGATCTCGATGAAAATGGAATAATCCGGATCGGAGCCAAGGTAAAAGAGGGCGATATCCTAATTGGGAAGGTAACACCCAAGGGTGAAACCGATCCGACCCCCGAGGAAAAATTGCTCCGTGCCATTTTCGGGGAAAAAGCCGGTGATGTAAAGGACGCTTCCAAACGTGCGGATCCCGGTATCCAAGGCGTTGTGATCAATACCAAGCTGTTTGAAAAACGTGGTAAACGTTCCCGAATCGAGGATCGAAAGACCATCGAGGCATATCAAAAGAAATCCCGGGAAGACAAAAAAACGTTGAAGACGGCCCGCGACGCAAAGTTGATGGAGTTGCTGAAAGATCAGATATCCAATGGTATCCGCGATAAATCCTCCGGTCGCACCCTGATTAAAAAAGGAACGAAGCTGACCGAAAAGCGCTTGAAGGGGTTTGACCTGGAGCGGTTTGCGCAGGATGGGCCATGGATCGAAGACAAGGTTGTATGGAAGAAGATTAAAACCGTCTGGCGTTCCTTCCGTAATGAATGGAAAAAAATTGAAGAGGATTTGGAGCGAAAAATATTCAAACTGCGGATTGGCGATGAATTGCAACCGGGTATTCTTAAGCTGGCCAAAGTATATGTAGCCAACAAGCGCAAAATCCAGATCGGTGATAAAATGGCCGGTCGACACGGAAACAAGGGTGTTGTTGCAACCATCGTTCCCGAAGAAGATATGCCGTTTTTAGAGGATGGCAGCCCGGTCGACATAGTATTGAATCCCCTTGGTGTACCTTCGCGTATGAATCTGGGACAATTATACGAAACCATGTTGGGTTGGGCCGGTGAAGTGTTGGGTGTCAAATATACCACCCCCGTTTTTAATGGGGCGAAGCCGGATGAAGTCATTGGTGAACTGGAAAAAGCCGGATTGCCGGCGACGGGGAAAACGCGTCTTATTGATGGTCGTACAGGTGAATATTTCGACAACACGGTTACTGTGGGCAATATTTATATGATGAAACTGAGTCACATGGTCGATGATAAGATGCATGCCCGGTCCACCGGACCTTATTCCCTGATTACCCAACAGCCATTGGGCGGAAAAGCGCAATTCGGCGGTCAACGTTTCGGTGAGATGGAGGTATGGGCTTTGGAGGCATATGGCGCGGCTCATACGCTACAGGAAATCCTGACCATCAAATCCGACGATGTTGAAGGTCGATCAAGAGCGTATAACGCGATCGTGAGAGGCGAAGATATGCCGTCATTTGGTTCACCAGAGTCCTTCAACGTTTTGATCAAGGAGTTACAAGGCCTTGGTTTAGACATTGAACTAGATTAAGGGAGAGTAGTTTTGACATACATCCAATCGACTAAAATCGATACAACTAAAAATTACAAGACCGTCACAATCGGTTTAGCCTCACCGGAAATGATTTTAGCCCGCTCTTATGGCGAGGTGCTTAAACCGGAAACAATCAATTATCGTTCCTACAAGCCCGAAAAGGACGGGCTGTTCTGTGAAAAGATATTCGGACCGGTCAAGGATTATGAATGCCATTGCGGTAAATACAAAGGCATTCGCTACCGCGGTATAATATGCGACCGTTGCGGAGTTGAGGTAACCAGGAAAAAAGTTCGCCGGGAACGAATGGGACACATAACCCTGGCTGTGCCAATCGTCCATATCTGGTATTTGAAATCCATTCCCAGCAAGCTGAGTTATTTGGTGGGATTAAGCACCAAGGATTTGGAACGAATTATCTATTATGAAACTTTCGTAATAATCGAACCCGGCAAAAGCGGACGAGAACGCCTGGAATTGATTGATGAAGAAGAATATCTCGGATTGGAACAGGATTACGGGTATTTCGCGGTTTCCGATGAAGAACGGGATAATGAAGATTATTTTTACGCTGCCATGGGCGGGGAAGCGATCAAAGAGGTTTTAGCCAGGATCAACCTGACGGAGTTGCAAAAAGAATTATCGAATATTATCAAAACCTCGCGTTCGAAGCAGAAAAGAGAAGACGCCCTGAAACGATTGAAAGTCGTGAGGGAGTTTCTTCCGGACGGTGTTAAGAAGCGAGTGAATAAGCCGGAATGGATGGTCATATCGGTTCTACCGGTAATCCCACCCGAACTCCGTCCTTTGGTACCGCTTGAAGGCGGACGTTTTGCAGCCAGCGATTTGAACGATTTGTATCGCCGGATTATCATTCGGAACAATCGTCTGAAACAACTGATGGAAATAAAGGCCCCGGATGTAATCCTTCGAAATGAAAAACGCATGCTGCAGGAATCGGTCGACGCTTTATTTGACAACAGTCGTCGTAAGACCGCTATCCGCAGCGGCACCCGAAGGCCTTTGAAGTCCTTGTCCGATATGTTGCGCGGGAAACAGGGGCGGTTCCGACAGAATTTATTGGGGAAACGGGTCGATTATTCCGGTCGTTCGGTGATTGTTGTCGGTCCCGAGTTAAAGTTGCATGAATGTGGTTTGCCCAAGAATATGGCCCTGGAGTTGTTTAAGCCACATATGATTCACGAGTTAATTGAACGGGGATACGCTCAAACGCCGCGAAGCGGAAAATTAATGGTTGAAAACCACGATCCCGTGGTGTACAAAGTCCTGGAATATGTAGTGAAAGACCATCCGGTATTGTTAAACCGGGCGCCGACCCTTCACCGCTTAGGTATCCAGGCCTTCCAGCCGGTTTTGGTGGATGGCAAGGCAATTCGTATTCATCCTTTGGTCTGCGCCGCTTTTAATGCGGACTTTGACGGCGACCAGATGGCTGTCCACGTGCCGCTTTCGCTTCAGGCACAAATGGAAGCCCGGATTTTAATGCTCTCCAGTCACAACGTTTTGCACCCGGCGAATGGAAGACCGATTGCCATTCCTTCCCAGGATATGGTGCTCGGCTGTTATTATCTGACGCGCCCAAGAAAAGGCGCGAAGGGAGAAGGGAAAACATTCGCTTCGATTGATGAAGTACTTTTGGCCATTGAGAATAAAGTGGTTGACCTGCACGCGATTATTAATGTGCGTTATAAAGGCAAGTGGGTGAAAAATACTACGGCCGGACGCGTCGTTTTTAATTCGATCCTGCCGGAGGAAATGGATTATGTGGATGATTTGATTACCAAGAAAAGATTGGGAGTCGTCGTAAATCAAGCCTATCTCCTGGCCGGGAATTACAAAACCGTTCAATTCCTGGACAAATTAAAGGAATTGGGTTTTATTACGGCAACAAAGAGTGGTAGCTCAATTTCCATCAGCGATATCCTGATTCCCGAACAAAAAAATAAAATTATTGAAGCGGCTTACCGGGAAGTGGATGTGATCCAGGATAAATTCGAACGCCATATCCTAACTGACGGTGAACGCTACAACAAAGTGATTGATGTTTGGACCCATGCCACGAATAAGGTGGCCGCGACCATGATGGACGGGTTAAGAAAAGACCACGAGGGATTTAACCCGGTTTTTATGATGGCCGATTCGGGAGCGCGCGGAAGTCAGGATCAGATTAAACAGTTGGCAGGTATGCGTGGATTAATGGCCAAACCGCAGAAATCCATGACCGGTGGAAAGGGTGAAATTATTGAGTCGCCGATTACTTCCAATTTTAAAGAAGGCTTGTCGGTAATGGAGTACTTTATTTCCACTCACGGTGCCCGAAAAGGATTGGCCGATACCGCGTTGAAAACAGCGGATGCCGGTTATCTGACCCGGAGACTGGTGGATGTGGCTCAGGACATGGTTATTACCGAACATGATTGCGAAACTATTAACGGGATCACGATTTCCGATCTTAAAGAGGGTGAGGAAATCATTGAGCCGCTGGCCGACCGCATACTTGGCAGAACAATTCAGGACGATATCATTGTGGATGGTCGGGTAAAAATAAAAGCCGGGACCGTCATCAACGAAAAAGAGGCCAGAATTATTTCGGAGAGCGATGTCCAGATTGTTCGCATTCGATCGGTATTGACCTGTGAATCCAAGCGCGGCGTATGCGCAAAATGCTATGGTTGGAACCTGTCGACTCACCGGATAGTGAATATCGGGACCGCGGTAGGAATCCAGGCTGCCCAGAGTATCGGTGAGCCGGGTACACAGCTAACCTTGCGGACCTTCCATATCGGTGGTACGGCAACCCGTATTATCGAGCAATCCGATATGAAAACCAAATTTGGCGGGAAAGTTAAGTTCTCCGATAATTATGATTATGCCGATACGGTGGACGAGGCGGGACAGGAAGTACGCCGTTGCATGGTACGCCATGCGAAGGTGTTTGTTGTCGACCCGAAACGGGAACAAGTCCGGGCGGAATATAATATTCCCTACGGCGCAAATATGTTCGTTGCCGATGGGGATGTGGTCAAGTCCGGAACTACTTTATTCCAATGGGATCCCTATACGGACATCATTTTGGCTCGTCAAACAGGTATCATTCACCTGAAGGACTTCATCGAAGGTGAAACCTTCCAGGTTGAAGCCGTTGAAGGCGGGAAAAAACAAATGGTCATTATTGAATCCAAAGACCGTCGTTTGAGCCCGCATATTGAGATTACCGATGAGAGTGGAAATGTATTGGCCGGCAGCACCATTCTTCCGGTTTCGGCCACGTTGGTAGTGAATGACCAACAGGAGGTAAAACGTGGTCAGACACTGGTAAAAATTCAGAAAGATATTGGTAAGACGCGTGACATTACCGGTGGTTTGCCCCGTGTTGCCGAATTGTTCGAAGCCCGGACCCCCAGTAATCCGGCCGTTGTCAGTGAAATAAACGGAACGGTCAGGTTTGGCGCTACCAAACGGGGAGTCAGAAAGATCATCGTGGCATCGTTAGAGGGTGAGGAGCGGACGTATTCGATCCCGTATGGTAAACACGTAATCGTGCATGAAGGTGATTATATCACCGCGGGAACCCCGTTATGCGAAGGGGCCATTTCTCCGGTTGATATTCTTAAGATTCTTGGTCCCGGCGCAGTGCGCGAATATCTGGTGAACGAGATCCAGGAAGTCTATCGACTCCAGGGGGTGAGCATCAATGACAAACATATTGAAGTCATCGTGAAACAGATGATGAAAAAGGTTGTTGTTGCGGATCCCGGCGATTCCAAGTTCCTGGAGACGGAACGTATCGATCGTGTTGAATTTTTCGAGGAAAACAATCGGTTGTCCAAAATGGTCGTTATTACCAATCCCGGTGATTCCGATTTGGAAGAAGGAATGTTGGTTGAAAAGAAAGAACTGCAGGAAATCAATAAGGCTTTAAAGGAAAAGGGTAAAGAGATTGCCAAATCAAGAAAAGCGAAACCGGCAACCTTTGAACCGTTGTTAATGGGAATTACCCAGGCCTCATTGAATACGGAGAGTTTCCTTTCGGCAGCTTCTTTCCAGGAGACGACCAGAGTATTGACCGATGCGGCCACGGCCGGGAAGACGGATTATTTACGGGGATTAAAAGAGAATGTGGCCATTGGACGCCTGATTCCATCCGGCACGGGCTTCCCTGCCCTGCAAAATATCCTGGTTGGAGAGAGTACACCCAGAGAGAAGGAATCGGAATTGCGTACGGTTCCGGAGAGCGTTTAAAAGACTCTGATTTTCCTCTAAAAACAAATTGACTGTGTTTCGTAATACGCGATAAATTAATGGGCTTTATTTGAATAGCTATGCCGACGATAAATCAACTTATTAGAAAAGGTAGAAAGCGGGTTTCCAGTAAAAACGCGACCCCGGCTTTGAGGGGTAATCCTCAAAAACGGGGAGTATGTACCCGTGTGTATACAACAACACCTAAGAAACCTAACTCCGCTCTTCGGAAGGTCGCTCGTGTACGCCTGACCAATGGGACCGAGGTTACCGCTTATATCCCGGGTGAAGGGCACAATCTTCAGGAACACTCAATCGTGTTGATTGAAGGTGGGCGTGTAAAAGATCTCCCGGGTGTTCGCTACCATATTATCAGGGGTACCCTGGACACTGCGGGTGTATCCGACCGGAAAACCAGTCGTTCCCGTTACGGCGCCAAACGACCAAAAGCTTAGAGACTATGCGAAGAAGAAGACCAGAACGACGGAAAATTTTGCCCGATCCGGTTTATAACAACCTGGAAGTGGCGAAGTTTATCAATTATTTAATGAGCCGCGGGAAAAAAGGTGTAGCCGAAAACATTTTTTATAGCGCTGTTGATTCGATCAAACAGCGAACGAAATCCGACGGCTTGAAAATTTTCCAAAAAGCGATTAAAAATGCTTCTCCACTTTTGGAGGTTAAATCACGGCGTATCGGGGGCGCGACTTATCAAGTCCCGATCGAAGTTCCGCGACACCGCCAATTTTTCCTGGCTTCACACTGGGTGATTAATGCCGCGCGGGGAAGAAAAGGCAAGCCGATGGCGGAACGTTTGGCTTTGGAACTGATTGCCGCGGCCAATAATGAGGGTGGGGCGATAAAGAAAAAAGAAGATACGCATCGTATGGCCGAAGCAAATAAGGCTTTCGCCCACTTCAGATAAACCGAAGACCTCATGAAGCAATTACCTTTAAATCGCGTACGAAATATTGGCATCATGGCACATATCGATGCCGGTAAAACCACCCTGACAGAACGCATTTTGTATTATACGGGACGAACTCACAAGTTGGGTGAGGTTCACGAAGGCGGGGCGACCATGGATTGGATGGAACAGGAGAAAGAACGCGGGATTACGATTACGTCCGCGGCGACTACCTGTTTATGGAATAACCATCGCATTAATATTATTGACACGCCCGGCCATGTGGACTTTACGGTGGAAGTCGAAAGATCGCTGCGTGTACTAGACGGATCCATTGCCGTTTTCTGTGCTGTCGGTGGGGTGGAACCCCAAAGCGAAACCGTATGGCGCCAGGCTGACAAGTATGATGTTCCGCGAATTGCGTTTGTAAATAAAATGGATCGCACCGGAGCGGATTTTTACAATGTGCTGGAAATGATGAAAAAGCGTCTAAGCGCCAATCCGTTGCCGATCGTTATTCCCATTGGCGCGGGTGATTTGTTCACCGGCATTATCGATTTATTGTCAATGCGGGCAATCTTGTATAATGAGTCGACGTTGGGCTCGCGATTTGATTATGCCGATATCCCTCAGGATTTGATTGAGGAAGCCGAAAAATGGCGCCATCATCTGATCGAAGAAACGGCTACTTATGATGAACTCCTCATGGAGAAATATTTATCGGAAGAAGAAATAACGGTTGACGAAATAAAAGCCGCCATTCGTAAAGGGTGTCTTGACAACACGTTTATTCCGGCTTTATGCGGATCCGCCTTTAAAAACAAGGGTGTACAACGTCTTTTGGATGCGGTCGTGGACTTTTTACCATCACCGTTGGATATTGGCGCTGTTCAAGGGCATAAACCGGATGATTCGGATGTCGTTCTTTCGCGGAAAGCCGACAGAAACGAACCGTTCAGCGCCCTGGCCTTCAAGATTATGACCGACCCCTATGTAGGGCGGTTGACCTATTTGCGCGTGTATTCCGGAACCTTGCAAAAAGGTTCTTATGTTTTTAACCCCAATCTGAAAAAGCGTGAACGGATCAGTCGGTTATTGTTGATGCATGCCAATAAGCGCGAAGAACTGAACGAAGTTTCGGCCGGAGAAATTGTTGCTGCGGTGGGGTTGAAAAATACAAATACGGGGCATACGCTGTGTGATGAAAAGCATCCGATATTATTGGAATCGATGGATTTTCCCGAGCCGGTAGTGGAAGTGTCGGTGGAGCCGGTCAGCAAGGCAGACCAGGACGCGCTATCCAAAGCATTGGTAAAGCTTAGCGAAGAAGATCCCACGTTTAAGATTTCAACCAACGAAGATACCGGACAAACAATTATTGCCGGGATGGGTGAATTGCACCTGGAAATACTAATCGACAGACTTTTACGGGAATTCCGTGTGCGCGCCAACGTCGGGAAGCCGCAGGTGGCTTATACCGAAGCGATCACAAGGGCCGTGCATGAAGTTGAAGGAAAATTTGTCCGTCAATCCGGTGGGCGCGGTCAATATGGACATGTAGTGATAAATGTCGAGCCCAATGAACCTGGGAAAGGGTATCATTTCGAAAATAAAATTGTCGGGGGCGTGATTCCCAGGGAATACATTAATCCCGTTAACGCAGGGATCCAGGAAGCGTTAAGAGCCGGTGTTTTGGCGGGGTACCCGGTTGAGGATATACGGGTAGAGCTGGTTTTTGGTTCGTACCATGAAGTGGATTCTTCGGAGATAGCGTTTAAAATCGCCGGATCCATTGCGATCCAGGAGGCGTGTCGCCGGGCAAAACCGGTCCTGATGGAGCCGGTAATGACCTTGGAAGTTGTAACGCCGGAAGAATATTTAGGCGATGTGATGGGGGATATCAATTCCCGTCGCGGAAAAATTGAGGGCATGAGTCAGCGCAAAGATGCCCAGGTTATCAATGCTATTGTGCCCTTGAGTCAAATGTTTGGTTATGCGACCGATTTGCGTTCCATAACCCAGGGGCGGGCAGTGTTTCATATGGAATTTTCACATTACCAGAAGGTTCCGGCGAGTATTGAAACAGAAATTATTGAACGTGTTCACGGAAAAGCATCTTAATTAGAGCTTAATTAGGAGGATACATGGCAAAGGAGAAGTTTGAGCGAACGAAGCCACATATTAATGTGGGAACGATAGGTCATGTGGATCATGGAAAGACGACATTGACGGCGGCGATCACGTTGGTTCAGGCGGCGCGTG
>JALUTR010000092.1 GCA_027021785.1 Fidelibacterota bacterium
GATATGGAGGACGAAGGGTACAATTGTGAATGGTCACAGGAATTGTCGTTGACGGAATCGTTAAACGAATACGTAAAAGCCTGGATTCTTATCCATATCCTGAAAGACAAACTCGGTTGGGGAAAGCCGGACGATCCGGGTACCATTTTCAATATGAGCGTCGGGTACAACCTGGCCGGGATTCTGAAGCCCAACGTGCAAAACTTCCTGGACAAAATGATTAATGCCGGTGCGGAAATCGCGACTCAAATTGATCGGATCGTGAATATCTATCCCCGGATTCGTGATTTATCGATTCCCGGTCAAATCACCGATAACATTACGCTCTCTACCATGCACGGTTGTCCACCCGATGAAATCGAACAGATCGGCCGGTATCTGATCGAGGAAAGGAAACTGCATACCACGATCAAACTGAATCCCACATTGCTGGGAGCCGTCCGGGTGCGCGCGATTCTGAATGAACGGTTGGGGTACGACGCGGAAGTCCCGGATGAGGCGTTCGAACATGATCTGAAATATGGCGACGCGGTGCCGCTGATTCGTTCGCTTCGGGCGAGCGCCCGGAAAGTCGGAGTGCAATTCGGACTTAAACTTACCAATACCCTGGAAGTGCGTAATACCAGATCGGTACTGCCCGACAGCGAGGAAATGACGTATCTGAGCGGACGGGCCCTGCATCCCCTCAGCGTGAATCTGGCGGCCCGGTTGCAAGCCGATTTTAACGGTGAACTGGACATTTCCTTTTCGGCCGGGGTCGATTGCTTTAACGCCGCGGATTTATTGGCGTGTAACCTTAAACCGCTCACCGTTTGTTCCGATCTCCTGAAGCCGGGCGGGTACACACGTCTGGGGCAATATCTGGAAGAAATAGAGGGCGGAATCAAATCTGTTGGCGCGCGAACGATCACGGAATACATTATCCGGAAAAACAACCGCGAACGGGATGTAACAAAAGCCGGTTTGGACAATTTAAGCGCTTATGCGCGGTTGGTTGTCGAAAATCCCCGGTATCATAAAACCCGGTTTCCCTACGATAATATTAAAACGGCACGGTCATTACCCGTGTTTGACTGTATCCTGGCCCCCTGCACCGAAGCCTGCGCCGTCGACCAGGGAGTGCCCGATTACATGTATTACACCGGTATTGGTGATTACGATAAGGCGCTTGAGGTTATCCTCAGGTCAAATCCTTTTCCCCGTGTTACGGGGATGGTTTGCGACCATCTTTGTCACACAAAATGCACGCGCATGAATTACGATGAGCCGTTGTTGATTCGCGAAATCAAGCGGTTTATCGCCGAACGCGCTTCCGGCGCAACACCGACCGGTAACGAACGGAAGAACGGGTTAAAAGTCGCCATCATCGGCGCCGGACCTTCCGGTCTGGCCTGCGCTTATTTTTTAGCGCTGAGTGGGTTTGCTGTGGATGTCTATGAACGGGAAGAATATGCCGGAGGATTGGTAACGGATGTGATTCCCCGTTTTCGACTGACGGAAGAAGCAATTAACGAGGATATTGAGCGAATCATTGCCACGGGGGTAAACATTCATTATCGCGTACCGGTGGATCGTGAAAAATTCCGGGAATTATCACGTGAATCGGATTACGTCTATATTGCCGTCGGCGCCCATAAAAACCGGAAATTGGGAATTCCCGGGGAAGAGGCGCCGGGGGTTCTCGACCCGCTTACGTTTCTCTCGGCGGTTCGTCTTGGTCAACCCGTAGTGTTGGGCCGGAGGGTAGTGGTTATCGGCGGGGGTAATTCGGCCATGGATGCGGCCCGGACGGCGAATCGCCTGGTGGGCGACCAAGGGCAAGTCACGGTCCTTTACCGTCGGACGCGCAAGGAGATGCCGGTGGGGCGGGATGAGGTGGAGGCGCTGTTAAAAGAAGGAATAACGTTGCGGGAACTGGTCGCCCCGGTGGCGATCCGAATGGACAAGGAAAATGTATTGTTCCTGACCTGTGTTAAAATGCGATTGGGAGCGCCGGATGCCGGCGGACGGCCCCGTCCGGAAAAAATTGAAGGCTCGGAATTTGAATTGCAGGCGGATTGTATTATCCCGGCCATTGGTCAGGTGGTCGCGTTGGATTTTCTCCCTGACAAGGAGCTTAGCGTGAATCCCCGGACCGGTGAAACCCGGCTCCCGAACGTGTTCGCAGGCGGCGACGCGGCGCGCGGAGCGGATTCGTTGATTAACGCCATCGGCGATGGTAGACGGGTTGCGGTGATAATCCAAAAGCGCGCGGCGGAGACCAACCGGTTAACCGGGAACGGTGTTAATGTTAATAAAGAACCGGATATGGCAACCTTGCAGAAAAAACTGGCGCGTCGCCAATATGGGGTTGGTATCCCGGAAATTGAGGTCGGGAAAAGAAAAGGATTCGACCTGGTCCATTTGACTTTGGACGAAAAAAGCGCCCGAAAGGAAGCCGAGCGCTGCCTGTTTTGTGACGAGGTTTGCAATATCTGTGTGACGGTTTGCCCGAACCTGGCAAACGTCGCCTTTAACGTGGAACCGCAGACAATTGCCGTTCCGGAGATTACCCGATCTTCCGACGGTTATCGGGTGACGGAACAGGCGACCTTTTGCATTGAACAGAAACACCAAATTATAAACATTGGAGACTTTTGCAACGAATGTGGAAATTGTACCACATTTTGTCCCACCAATGGCGCGCCATACCGGACCAAACCGCGGTTTTACCTGACGGAAGAAAGTTTTGCAGTGGGAAATGAGGGGTATCTTATCAACGGTAAAACAATCCGTTATAAAAAAGACGGGCGGGTGGAATCGTTATCGTTGGAGAATGGGAATTTTATTTACGAGAATAAAGAAATAACAGTTGTGTTGGATGCTCCTGCAAGGACGGTAAAAAACGTTCATTTCAAAACGGAAAACATTGCTAAAATCAATTTACAGCACGCGGTGGAAATGAGCTTCTTGTTGCAGGAATTACAAGGTCACTACATGTTTGGGGAGTAGATTCCGGTGTTGGGATCAATTTGATGGGGCTTTGTTCGACTTTCCGATTGAATCGGGATTCGACCCTTACAGGGTCGGTGGATATGTTGGTTTTTATCCACCGGTTTCACCGGCGGTTATTTATGTTGATCCCCTCCGAGGATCTAAAATATGAATTGTGACTTGAGCAAATGGAGACGATGATGAATTGTGTTAATCCCGTACTTGTGGGATTCATGAGAGGCTCCGGGTTACCATTCTTGTTCGGTAATTGCTTTTGAATGGATTTAATCGAAAGAATTCTTCGATGCTTGCGTAGGGGTTTTCAAAAAAGTTTTTAAGGATTTGTGGTAACACGAAGTGTTGATTTTTCGGCGAAATACCCTGTATGCTTGCATCGGGGAT
>JALUTR010000093.1 GCA_027021785.1 Fidelibacterota bacterium
ATTCAGGTTCAATATGCTGCCAATTTCGGTAGGATTCAAGTAAATTTTACCGGACGCCGGGGATCGGAAAGAGGGTGGATCAAAGATATCGTCACTGACCGGATTCTCCATAAAAGATCGGTATGAAAGAATGAATGTATTTTTAAAAATCCTGTTTTTTTCTTTTCTGGTCGGAGCCTTGCTTCACGGCCGGTCAAAATATCCGGCCGACACGGTTCTCACCAACCCCAATACTTCCATTGTAAGAAAATTAGGAATTTTACCGATTGCCGCCTGGCAACGCTTCTCTTACAATACGGATTTTCTCAACTGTCAATTTTACCCCAGTTGCAGCAATTACGGCACCCAGGCTATTCATCATTACGGTGTCCTGGCCGGATCCGCTCTAACTGCGGACCGGATCGTTCGCTGCAATCCCATGGCCTGGTATTACCACGTCAGGATGGGCGGACAATTCCACGCCCCGGATGAACGCTTAATTGACCCTGTAATCATTGATGATCAGCATTCCGGTCCGGGAACAAACCGATCTCCGCTTTTCGCGGCCGCCTTATCGGCGATTATTCCCGGCGCCGGTCGCGTTTACGCCGGGCGCTGGTACGACGGTCTCATGGGGTTTATACTGTTCGCTTTGACCGGTACCAATGCCATTAACTCCTTCCGGCAACATCGACCGGTTGCAACGCCTGTATTCGTCGCACTTGCCGTTTCCATTTATGCCGGTGAAATTTACGGGGCTTACCGAACAACAAAATATTACCGGCCGCCGGATAAATAACAAGGGAATAGACGTAAGACAAACGCTATCATCCTGACGTCCTATCGGTGTTGTCCTCTCCGGTGACTATTCGGAATCGGGCCGGATAATTAAATATAGTTACTTATCAATAATGTTAATTTATTACTAACACTTCTCACGTATAACAGTCTTCCTATAGTATTGTTTAGAATAGGGTTGTACAATATCGATCAATGGTTTTTTCAAAAAATGGTTTAACTTGGTATTTCATGATTTCTTGTCGCCTTGGAAAAATCAGGGATAAAGAGTGGTATTTTGCCGTTTAACGGTTTACGGGAAACAGATTGAAACTCAGCCCGGCCACGATCCATCTGCCGGGTAAGGGAACCGATCCGACTTCCGAATAAATTGTATCAAAGAGATTCGTAACTCCTAAAAATGCTTCGCTGTTTTTATATGTCCAAACAACTCTCGTGTCCACAAGATAGTGTCCCTTATATCCCGACCGTTCCTCGTAGCGGAATTTCCAATTCTGTTTCAACCGGGGGAAAAACAGGTATTCAAACTCCAGAATAAACTGGTGCCGTAGTTGCGTCAAAACGTACTTGGACTCGATTCCGCCGGTTCGTTTATCGGAATCAAGATAGGCATAGCTGACACGGATCAAGGAGACAGGGAAACGTTTTATCATCCCACGGGGATTGAACCCCATCCGTATGCTTGCCCCATTCGTATTAACCGTAGCAATATTATGCGCTTCCCAGGCCAAAGTATCGTTCGTTCTCACCCAGTCGATGAGTTGGGTTCCTTCCCTTCTGAACAGGGACAAATCCCCTTGAAACATTTCCCCCGTCCGAATAAGTCCCGCTTCGTAGGTCCAGGCTTCTTCCGGTTTCAGGTTCGGGTTTCCCAGATTTGCCGGACTGCGGTAATACAATTCCGTGTAGGTTGGAACGCGAAACGATTGTCCGACGGAACCGTACACTCTCATTTTTTCCGTCAACCGGACGCCGATATCCATACCGGGCCAGATTTTCCATCCCCAGTCCGAATAGTAGTACGCCGAGGCCCCCAACACCACTTTCAGGATTCGATTTCGATCGAACTGCTGTTCGATAAACAACCCGCCCTTTGTCCGTACATGGTTTCCAAGATTGGTGCTTTCAATCCCCTCGTTGCCGATCTCGCCGCCCAATGCGGTCGATCCCAGCCGGGTTGTTAACAGGGATTGAAATTCGAAACCATAGCTATCCGTCACGTGAGTGTTTTGATACCACTCGGGGCGTTCCTTATCCAGGATAAAATAATCGTTATTACGCCGCCAATAGAAACGGGGTGAAAATGAGAAACGTCGATTCGACCAGGCGGTCCGGACCGTCATCAACGTTGTTTTGGTCTGTTCCCATTGGTTCGGAAACAGGGAAGAATAAAACCCGTTTGCTCCGAAAGCCTTATCGATGAAGCGCAATGAGAAGTCCACAAGCTTTGACCTCACCGGTACGGAAAAACCATAGGAAAGGGTCGACATCTTAAAATCGGTATTGGCACGGTAACCGTCCGATTTTTTCTTCGCAACGGACAGCGTATTCCGCACGACTCCGATCGGATATGAAAGCGATACCCGTTGTTCGGACAAACCGTATTCGCCCGTTATGGCTCTCAATACCGCGCGTTTTTCCGTGCTTTTTCTGGTAATAATATTTATTACTCCCCCCAGGGCGTTGGGACCATACAGGCGGGATCCGTGCCCCTGTAAAACCTCAATCCGTTCAATGTCATCCACCGTTAACGGCAGATTCATATTATGATGACCGGTTTGAGGATCGCTCATTTTAACACCGTCAACAAGAATAAGGGTTTGTTCGAACGTTCCGCCGCGTATGCTTACATCGGCCTGGATTCCGAGCGGTCCGCGCTGCTTTACGTCCACACCCAAGGCATATTCCAGTAAATCCTGGACGCTTTGAATATGCGAAGCTTCGATTTCGTCCCGCCTGATGATCGAAACATTTCGGGTAACTTCCGAAAAAGATGTTGGAACCCGGTTCGCCGTCACCACAACTTCCTTCAGTTCATAATCCGGTTTCGGTTGAGAATAACCCCATTGCGTGAAAACGACGGCGACCATAAACCACCGCGATGCCTGCACTAATATTGTTTTCATGTGAATTTTATTAAACTTTGTTTTGTCGTTGTGAAATTCCACATCTTTACCTGCCGGTCAATGGCCAATATTTCCATTGGCGTGGGGATAAAACATCACCGGTTGGTAAGCTGTGGAGGCAGAGATTTTGTAAAATCAATGCCGTTTTGCAGCCGGTAATATTAAGCCGGTTTCAAACCTCCGATCAAACTATGTTTAACAATATTTGTATTCCCGCGGTCACAGGTATGTGTTGGCAGAGCCAATCCGCCGGCTGGTAGAGAGAGAAGCAAAATCCCGGTGTACATCGGGAAACCAATCCATCGGCCGCTGAACTGCGTGATCGTTGATTGGTATATTTTTTTATTCCAAGCTCCCTTCTCCCCATCTCTGATCCTGCGGGGTCTCCCGACCCCGCAGCGGGAGGAGCCGTGTTTCTCCGTAGGATCATCCTCCGCCGACCGACATAATCGTTGGTGGA
>JALUTR010000094.1 GCA_027021785.1 Fidelibacterota bacterium
CTGAATACTCACAGCGTTGTGGGGCTGGAGGGCATCGAACTCGAAATCCCTGCCGGTGTCGTTCAGGCTCCTTTTATTATTGAAATGCGAAATCGGAATATTACAATACCTGTTACCCAACCTGATTTTATACCCGACACGCTTGATCCGCGGCGCCTGGGGATTGGAGTTATTTCGCCGACCGGGGATGAATATACCGTGTCATGGACGACGCCGAAAGGCGTGTCCGACAAAACCCGCCTTTTCCGGTTTTATGAAGCATTTGAAACCTGGTTGCCCGTTGAAATGCGGGTTTTGTCCGATTCCCTGGTTCAGTTCACCGGGGCGGGTTCAGGTCAATACGCGTTTTTTGTTTCCAACGATGTCATTCCCCCCCGGATCGAAGCCACTGTCAACGGACAGCGATTCCTGCGTGACAGTTATGTGAGCACGTCCCCGCTGATTACCCTTACGGCGCAGGATCAAAACGGGATCGATCATCGACCGGAATCGATCAATATTCGGATTAACGAGCGGGAAATCGGGAAGGAAATTTTTTCGCAGATAAGCGGAACCCCAAATATCTTAGGGATTCAACTGAGTCCCACGTTGACAATCATGGATTCCACTTTGGCTGTGGTGGTCCACGATGCCACGGGCAATCCTTCCGATACGCTTCGCCTGGCATTCATCGTACGGGAGAAATTGGAATTAATCGATTACGGAAATTACCCCAATCCTTTTAAAGACCAGACCCGGTTTGCGTATGAGTTGACCGAAACGGTAGATGAATTCAGCCTGGAAATTTATACCGTGGCCGGCCGGCGGATTCGAAGATTTACCACGGTTTCCACTTTGACCGCCCTGGACCCGCGCGTGGGAGCCTATCATGAAATAGTCTGGGACGGTCGCAGCAGTAATGGCGATTTCGTCGCCAACGGCGTCTATTTTTACCGCATGAAAGCCCGGAAAGGTAAAACGGTCATTGAACGACGTGGGAAAGTGGCCAAAGCGCGATGAAGCGGCTTTTTTTACTGGGAATTCTTATTACCTGTTTGCAAGGGCGGAATAGTTACGCGGATGCCTTTCTGAACCTGGGAACTTCCCCGCGTTCGATTGCCCTGGGACAAGCCGTTGTGGCCCTGCCACAACATACGGGGGGATATTTGGTCAATCCCGCCGCCACGGGATTCATAACGACAACAACTCTGTCGGGAATGTTTATTAATCAATTCGGCCTGGCCGATTATGCATCCGTTGGTATCTCGATCCCCAGGAATAAGTATTACCAGTTGGGAATTGATGCGGTATTGCTTTACGTCGATAATATTCCTGAGCGTCCGGACTTGCGGAGCATTACCGATTTGGACGTCCGCCGGGATTCCATCCGTACTTTGGTCCGGCGGGGATTCACATCCTTCAAAGACCTGGAAACGGCTGTAACCTTCAATATCTCGAAGAATATTACCAAAATAATAGACCTGGGATGGCAATTTTCTCCCTTTCCGGTAAAAATCCCGTTTGGTATGAATGTGAGAATGTTGAATAAAAATCTCCATACTATTCGTGGAGTCGGTCTGGGTGTCGATATCGGGGCCATGATCATGGTTGATCTGGAGCAGGTATCTACTTTTGATTGGCTGGGAGATTTTGTGGCCGGTGTTTCGCTGAATAACATCGCCGGGACGCGGATCTATTGGAATACCAATAAGGAAGACCTGATTCCGATGCAGTTGGTTACGGGTGTCAGTTATACGCAGTCGTTTAAACAGTGGCCGGTGAAAATTTCAATATTCGAGCAACAAAATTCCCTGTATCCCGGCGAAATCCAATTTGGGATCGAAGGGGAACTTTTCGATAAAATCAACATTCGCGGCGGTTTGACCGGTGATTATATCCAGGGTGGTCTGGGCCTTGTCTTTCAACGGAACGGGAAAACGGTTTCCCTGGATTACAGCTTTTCCAACCACGATTTGGGTAAAGCCCATCGGATCGGGGGTTGGGTCGGATTTTAAATTGATGATTTACTGTTTAGGATTTACGATTAATGGAGAATGGGCACGAAAGGATATTTATGTATAGACAAACAGTGTGCCGAAATTCATATCCAGGGACCATTATCCGGTACCTGGTGATTTCTCTCTTTACCATAATCCTTATTCCGGGTTGCCCCGATGTGGTGGAAGATCCTTATCCGCCGGCCAGACCGGTCCTGGTTGAAAAATCTCTCCCCGAAGAGTGGGTGGAGAGAGGAATCGATGCCGACAATACGGGAAAAGATCGGATTGTCCTTATGTGGCACCCCAATACCGAAGACGATCTGTCGGGTTATATCGTTTACCGGGCCGATTCAACACCGGAGAATGAATTCCGGCCGATTGCCGTGATCGATCTGTTTCAGAATATGGAGACCGATACGATTTATTATGATGACAGCTTGTCTGCGTATGTGCGATATTACTATTATCTTACGGCTACCGACCTGGCAGAAAATGAAAGCCTGCCGTCCGACACGGTAAGTTACATGTTGCTTAATTCGCCGCAACCCTACGCACCCCTGAATGAATCCGTTGGCCCAAACGTGACCTTTAAATGGATGGACCGGGCTTCCCATTACTATTATTCCAATGAATATGTTATCCGTCTGGATAGATTATCCGATAATACCGATATTGAAACCATTTGGATCTGCCGTTTCACGAATGTATGGTTTGGTTATGAGAATTCCACCCCGATACCGTTCACCTATTTTCCCGCCGCATCTCAAAATTGGCCGGATAACGTGATTGTTTGTCGTGGGAAAGTTGATACGCTGTCTCCCGGTTTGTACCGCTGGAAAGTAAAGGCCATCGGCGAAGTGGATAATGAAACCGGGCTGGATGAGTCCGGGGGTGAATCCGAATGGGCTTACTTTTCGATTGAATAAAATTACTTCGGAATTCGGGACCGTGGAGAATCTTCGGTTTTTCCCCCGTGAGTCCCGGACAAGTCATTCGTCTTTTTTAAATAATAAAAATCAATCGTAACAATTATATTTCCCCGGCACTTTCAAAGTGCCGGGGAAATTAAAAAGCCAGGTCTGTTATTCGGGTACAGCGAAGGTTTTTTTGTATCCCACCACGGCGGTAGAAATACGAAGCAGAAAAATATTAATTATTTACTCGCACAACTTCCTATGCGGTCATTATTCATAAATATCAAACAAATCATTTGTAATTTTCCGCCCATCGAATCGATTTGAAAATCAACGTGAAAAGACCAAATTTATTACTGATCGGACCGGGGATTGCCATAGCAGCCACGGGTGTCGGCGCCGGGGACATGATCGCCGCCTCGGTCGCGGGAGCGAAATACGGGACCATTATT
>JALUTR010000095.1 GCA_027021785.1 Fidelibacterota bacterium
CTGGCGAAATTTCATGATGCAATGGGTGGAGATGTGGCCGTTCAGGGCAATCTGGATCCGGTGGTTCTGAATACCGCGCCGGAAATCGTACGCCGGGAGACGTTAAAACTCCTGGACGATTTCGGGACGCGCAGGGGACATATTTTCAATCTTGGGCACGGTATTTTGCCCGACGCGAAATTGGCCTGTGTCGAGGAATTGATTTCCACCATACAATCGTATCATATCCGCTAAAAAGGAAAAAGGGAAAAATTATGGCCATTGAGGTTGATCTTAATTTGGTACGGAAATACAACCAACCCGGGCCTCGATACACGAGCTACCCAACCGCTCCGCAGTTCAAGGAATCCTTTACGGTGTCTGAATGGGAGGAACAAATCATCCGCAATAACCAATCCAATCCCGCCGATTTGTCGCTTTATTTCCACCTGCCGTTCTGCGATACTCTATGCTGGTTTTGCGGATGTACCATGATCGTTACCAGAAACCGGGATAGAATCGAGGAATATATCGATTACCTGATAGCGGAAATTGATCTGGTAAAGTCCAGACTTGATCCTGAACGGAAAGTGGTGCAATTGCATTTCGGCGGTGGAACGCCGACCCACCTGTCTCCGGACCAGATCCGAAGATTGGGCGCGAAGATTAATGAATCGTTTACCTTCGCCGAAGATGCAGAGATCGGTTGCGAAATGGATCCCCGCGAATTGACCCGGGAGCACATCGTTGCCTTGCGGGAAGTGGGATTTAATCGCGCCTCCATTGGCATCCAGGATTTTGACCTGAAAGTACAAAAAGCGACCAACCGGATCCATTCAAAAGAATTGGTGCAGGAAGTGGTTGGCTGGATCCGTGACACCGGTTTCCATTCCCTGAATTTTGACCTGATTTACGGTTTACCGTTCCAGACGAAGGAATCTTTTAAAAAGACCCTGGCCGATATTCTGGATCTTCAGCCGGATCGATTGGCGGTGTACGGCTATGCCCATGTACCCTGGGTGAAACGGCACCAGAAACTGATTCATGAAGAAGACCTGCCGAAACCGGAAGAAAAGCTGGAAATGTTGAAAATGATCATCGAAACCCTGACGGCGTCGGAATATGTTTATATCGGAATGGATCATTTTGCGAAAGAGGATAATGAACTGGCTATCGCCCAGCGTGAAAAAACGTTGCAGCGAAATTTTCAGGGGTATAGTACCAAGGCGGGAGCGGATATTTACGCTTTCGGAATGTCCTCCATCAGTCAGCTCCACACCGCCTACGCTCAAAATGTCAAGGAGCTTCCGGTTTATTACCAACGGGTGAAAGAGGGCGTATTCCCCATCGAAAGGGGACTGGTGCTGTCCCGCGATGATCAGATCCGCGGTACGGTTATTATGCGGCTGATGTGCGACATGGAATTGGTATTCGATAAAATTTCCGAAAGTCTGGGAATCGATTTCAGCGATTATTTCCGGAAGGAATTGACGACCCTGGGTGAATTTGAAGCGGAAGGATTGTTGATTCAGGATCCCGAAAAAATTGTTGTTACCGAAAAGGGACGTTTGTTCATCCGGAACATAGCCATGACATTCGATGCCTATCTGGATCACACAAAGGCGCGGTATTCCAAGACAATATGACACCGAAAAAATATGCCGTTGTTATCGCCAACCTTGGCGCCCCGTCGAAATTGGCGGATGTGCGGCCCTTTCTGAAACAGCTTTTCCGGGACCCGGACATATTTCATTTTCCTTTCGGGAAACCGGGGCAGAAATTTTTTTCCTCGCTTATCGCGACGCTGCGGGCGCCGCGTTCGAAAAAATATTACGCTGCCATCGGAAACGGCTCTCCTTTACACGCCAATACCCTGGCCCAGGCGGAGAAACTTCAGCATTTCCTTGATGAACATAAGGGATTCGAGGTTTTTGTGGCGCAACGGTATTGGCATCCCTTTGTGTCGGAAGTCGTGGAGGAAATCCGCAACCGGGATTTCCAAAAGATTATTTTACTACCGCTCTATCCCCAGTACTCGACCACCACCACCCTTTCCTTTCTGAATGAGTGGAAGCGCTGCGCCGACGGGTTGCCCGATCCGATAGTGATAGAACAATTTTACCACCTTGACGGTTATCTCAATGCGGTCGTGAGAGAGATTAACGATACCTTAAAGCGCTTCGAAGAGACCCCTCACATCCTGTTTTCGGCCCACAGCATTCCGGTTAAACTGATCGCCAACGGCGACCCGTACGAAATACAAATCAGGGAATGTGTTGAAATGATTATGGACCGCCTGGGAGAAACGCACCATTATTCCATTTGTTACCAGAGTAAGGTGGGGCCGGTGGAATGGTTATCGCCTTCCATAGAAGGCGCCCTGGATTCATTGGTTGCGCGGGGAATCCGGCATGTGTTGGTTTGTCCCATCAGTTTTGTTTCCGAGAATGTTGAAACTTTATATGAATTGGATAAACGGGTTAAGCAGTATGCGCTGGATAAAGGGGTCCATCAGTATGAACGGGCCCGGACTGTCCGGGACGATGACGAATTCATCCGGTCGTTGAAAAATCTGATATTGGAGGTCATGCAGTGAAAAAATCGGTTGTGATTATCGGTGGCGGTATAGCCGGACTGACGGCGGCTTTTAAATTGAAAAACGGAGGTTTGGAGGTTACACTGTTGGAGGCGGCCTCCAAAACAGGCGGTGTAATGTCAAGCGTCAACGCCGACGGCTATTTGGTGGAGACCGGTCCTAATACAATACTCGAAACGTCTCCGAAAGTAACGCAGTTGGTGAGCGAGCTCGGACTCGATTCCGAAAAAATTTACGCCAACGAAATCTCGAAGACCCGTTATATCGTCCGGGATAATAAACCGGTTCCGTTGCCGCTTACGCCCGGCGCCTTTCTGGGGACATCCTTGTTTTCCCTCCGCGCCAAGCTGCGCTTGCTGAAGGAACCTTTCATTGATCCCTGGGACAATCAGTACGAGGAATCGTTATCCCAATTCGTCATCCGTCGCCTGGGACAGGAATTCCTGGATTATGCCATCAATCCTTTTGTGGCCGGCGTGTACGCGGGGGATCCGGACCATTTAAGCGTACAACACGGATTCCCAAAATTGTATGCCCTGGAACAGAAATACGGCAGTCTGATCAAGGGGCAAATCAAGGGCGCCAAGGAACGTAAGCAGCGGGAGGAAGAATCCAAACAAAAGGCCCGGATGTTTTCCTTCCGGGAAGGCCTGAAAACTTTGCCCGTGACGCTTGAAAAGACGCTCGGGCCAGCGGTCCGGAAAAACACGGTCGTTACGGATATATCCCCGAAGGGAGACGGATGGGAAATCACATATCGGACCGATG
>JALUTR010000096.1 GCA_027021785.1 Fidelibacterota bacterium
CGGACTTTGTCATGATTTACCAAGTGTACCCGTTTCCCGACCCTGACATTTTTGTCCAGGATCACATTTTCCAGAACCGAGTCCTCGCCCACACCTAAGGGCGGATATGCGCTGTCTTCGTCTGACTCGTAATAATCGGCGCCCATTTGATACACTCTTTTCATTTCGACACCGTCGCGCACGACGCTCCGGATTCCGAGAATCGAGTTGCGAATCCTGCTTCTGCCGATAATACAGCCTTCACTGATCAGGGATTGAAAAATTCTCGCGCCGCTGATTTTGGATCCCGGCAGGAAGCGCGGGTGGGTATACAATTTGTTCGAAGCATCGTAAAAGGAAAATTCCGGCTTGCGCTTTGTCAGCGCAATGTTTGCCTTAAAAAAGGACCCTACCGTTCCGATATCTTCCCAGTACCCCTTGAAACGAAACGCCATTGTACGGTATTCATGGATAGCCCGGGGAATTATATTCTTCCCGAAATCATTGCCTTCCGTTTGCAAGGCTTCACGCAGAATTTCCTTGTTAAAAATGTAAATTCCCATCGAGGCCAGTACTTTTTTTGAACGGGATTTGCTATGAGGATCTCTAAACAGGGAACTCGGCGATTCCGGTTTTTCCACGAAATCGATTATTTTACCGGATTTATTTACGCGCAACAAACCGAATTCGGACGCAATTTCGATCGGGATCGGTTTTACCGCTACCGAAATATCCGCCTTATTATCCAGGTGCGACTGAAAAAACTCCTGGTAATTCATCTTATACAGATGGTCACCGGCAAGAATAATGTAATGGGTGGCCGGGAGGTGTTCAAAATGCTCCCAGTAGGATCGCACCGCGTCGGCGGTTCCCTGGAACCAATCTTTTTTTGTCCTGGTTTGCTGAGCCGCCAGGATTTCGATATTCCCGTTTGAAAAGATATCGAATTTGTAGGTTTGGAAAATATGGTTATGAAGAGAAGACGTATTAAATTGGGTCAGGATGTGGATCCGCTTGATGTGGGAGTTAATGCAGTTGCTTACCGAAATATCAATGAGACGATATTTACCTCCGATCTGAACTGCCGGCTTGGCCCGCATTTGGGTGAGCGGCCAGAGCCGGTTCCCGCGTCCGCCACCCAGGATAATTGCTTCCAAACGATTATGATACTTCATATTCCAAATCCTTCCCTATGAGCGCCTGATACAGCCGACGATATTCACGCGCCGAACGATACCACGAAAAATCGGCATCCATTGCCTGCCGCATCAATTTTTCCCAAAGCTCCTGTTGGGCATAGGTTTCGAGCGCCCGTTTCACGGTTGTCAGCAAGGCTTGTCTATCGTACCGATCAAAGACAAAACCGTTGCCGGATATGCCGTCCCAGTCCCGAATCGTATCCGCCAACCCTCCGGTTTTGTGTACGATGGGAATGGTACCATACTTCAAACTGTAAATTTGATTCAGGCCACACGGCTCGAACCGCGAGGGCATTAAAAACATATCGCTGCCGGCCTCGATGAGATGGGCCAATTTTTCACTATAATGGGAACGGAAGGCTATCCGCCGGGGATACTTCGCGGCAACCGCGCCCAACGCCTTTTCAATTTCAATCGATCCGGTCCCCAAAAATACCATTTGGACCTTCAGCTCCATCAGGTCGTCGATGATGCCAAGAATTAAATCGAAACCCTTGCTTTCGACCAGACGGGAAACCGACCCGATCAACGGCGTTCCGGCCCTGACGGATATTCCGCAATTCTCCTGTAGTATTTTCTTATTAACAGCCTTACCCGCCAATTCGGAAGAATTGTAGTGCACGGTCAAATACGGATCCTTCGCGGGATTCCAAAGATCGTAATCGACACCATTCAAAATACCGTGAAACTTCGAACGGATCGATTTCAGTGTTTCCGACAAACCGTAGGAAAGACCATCGTCGCTGAGCAATTCCCGCGCATAGGTGGGGCTGACCGTATTTATCCGGCCGGCTGTCAACAGCCCGATCTGAAGCGCGTTAAAATAATGGGTATCCGGAGCATACAGATCTCTCACCGCCTGGGCGTCTTTTTCCGCGAAGAGAGCCATATCTTCTTCCTGGAAATTTCCCTGATATTGGAAATTATGCACCGTCAATATTGTGGGAAGTTTGATATTTCGCACCTTGAGCATCAGGGCAATCAAGGCCGTATGGTGGTCGTTGAGATGAATTATTTCCGGCTGTAGATGTCCCTTTACAATGAGATCGATAATCACATATTGAAAAAAGAAAAAACGCGTATTATTATCCGGATAACCTTCACCGTCGGAACGGGTGTAAATTCCTTCCCGGTCGAAAAAGAAGTCGTTGGCTACAAATAAATACTCCAACGGGTACCCGGGATCGGGTTTCAACGCGACAACCCGGTAGGGATGCGATTTACCGCCCATTCGTACGAAACCCGACATACCGGTTTCCCGAAAAACCCGGTTGTCGCCGCGAACAACTTTATACAGGGGTGAAATAACTTGTAGCGCGTACCCCGCCTTCGCCAGTTCCTTCGGAAGGGAGCCGGCCACATCCCCAAGCCCGCCGGCCTTGGAATACGGTGCCACCTCTGCTACGGTAAACAGAATATTCATTGATGAAAGTTACATGCCCTTATTGCCTGAAAACAAAATGTTTGCATTCCTCATCAACTCCCGGGAGTATTACCGCCGCCGGTTAACTGTTTTTGTAATTGTTCAAATTTGTACCCGGACCGCAAACCGGCGGACACATATTTTTCAGCCGTGCGAAATGTTCGCACAATATCCCCGGTCACCAGGCGCTCTTTTTCTTCCCCGGCGACGGTAATGATTATAACCGATACGGCGAACAACGACCAAACCAATTCTTCAAAAGCTTCTTTGCCGAACCACAAAACATCGTTATACCGGTTTACGTTCAGAAACGTCCGCGTTTTTTCATCGGCGAAAAATCGCCCGACCGACTCCGGATCAGGATTGGACAGAAGGTTTTGATATTTGCACAGCAAGCTTACTAATTGGGTGCCCCGCGCCGCGGTTTCATCATTAAAACCAATCCGCTGAAACAAACAACCGATTCGATCGGCAAGCCGAAGACCTTCGATTACATTCAGGTCGGATCGATACTGACCGTTTCCTTCCGATAAATCGTAAAACACGCTGAAAACCGACCACAGCAACAGTACCACCGGGGCAACATCATAATCCGCGAATCCCCGGTCCAGGTATTTCGCAGATTGGGCGTAATAACGTTTCCCGGGCGCCTTATGGCGAACCCGAAAGGAGTTAACGGCAAGGGTACTTTCCAAACGACACCGCATGGTCTTGACAATTACGGTGATGGTGTCATTTTCACCGGCGGAAGTAAAATTCAGAATTTCCGCACCGAAAGTTTTCCATCGTTGCTCGAATTCCGCCAGAGTAGCGGTATCAACCGACTCTCCTTGTACAAAGCTCGAATACAATTTATAAAAAGATTCTCCCGCAAGCGCATCAAAGGCCCCGTGCACCGGCCGTAAATACAGATCCATCAGGGCATCCTCAATACTGGGGACGCCCTTACCCGCAAGGTGCTTATTTAATTCCTCATAATGATGATATTCATTATCCCTGATTTCCCTGAAATCCAGGAATAACTGGTACTGGTAGCCTCTCAATTCCGCGAACAGTCCCTGGTTGAAAATCGCTGCGGATTCCCGGATGTATTCCAGCCCGGTCACGTGTTCACGAAAAATCAGATAATAGCCGGCCGCATTGGTAAGCCGCAGTCCTTCCCCAAGGCTCTTTTGCCGCAAGTTCGGTTTCCCGTCGGAATTGCTTTTATCGTTATACGCTACCGAGGTTTTGATCCAGCCGCTTGTGGAAGCGATGGTATTATTGTAGAGAACCAATGTCCGTTCGTTACCGGCCAGGTTCGAATAGGCAATGACATTCTCGTCAACATCGCCGTGCGCCGTAAAAAAATCGTACAACAAAAAATTCTCCACACCCGAAAACAGGTAGCGTTTTTTTAATAAGGGAGATATCTCGCGTTTGTGTCTTTGAATATGTTCTTCGTCCGGCACCTCGTCGTGATAGGCCCGTTTATATTCCATGCCGTATTTTTCTTCGAAGGCTTCGATCTGACCGTGACCAAACAGCGGAAGTCCGGGCAGCGTTGCCATGAGCAGGGTTACACCAAAATATTTATCGCCTTTCCCGAATTGCCTGACGGCTGTTTCCTCGTCGGGATTGTTCAGAAAATTGACAAACCGCTTCAAAATTTCGGGGTCAAATTCCAGGGTGTTTTTCAGCGATGCCCGGTATTTCGCGTTCTCCTCCATTTTTAACATATTCATAAAAGCGCTGTTATAGACGCGGTGCATCCCTAATGTCCGCACGAAATAGCTTTCCATCATCCAGAACGCTTCCGCCAACAACAGCGTGTCGGGAGCTTCCGCCGCTACGCGGTCGACAACCTCCCGCCAGAATTCCTTCGGCATCAAGGCGTCAAATTCCGCCTTGGGAAGTCCATGCTCCGCCCGGGAGGGAATATCGCTCCCGGTCCCGGGGATGGGAAACCACAGGCGCTGATAATGCTTTTTTGTCAGCGTCATGGCCGCATCGAAACGAATAATCGGGAAGTTACGGGCCACATGCAGGATGGTCTGCATGACGGCTTCCCGGACCTCCGGATTCAGATAATTCAACTGGGCCGTATCGTTCCAGGGCATGGTGGTGCCGTCGTTGCCGTGGTAAATATAGCGCTCTTCACCGGTACGAAAGTCGCGACGCTTAAAAACCACTGCCGCGTCACTCCGGTCGTAATAATGATCTTCCAGATAAATCCCGACCCGGTCATCACCGGACACATTCACCCCGTTGAAAGAATAGGAAGGGAAAGGAGAATGATCCAGGGATATGAACCAATCGGGATGCTCGATAACCCAGTGGGAATCAATACCGGTATGATTGGGAACCATATCGCCGGCCATGCGAATTCCCCTGGACCAACAGCGATTCTTCAGATTTTCAAAGGCTTCCTGCCCTCCCAGTTTGGGGGAGATTGAGTAACTCTTCAGAGCATAAGCGGATGCTTCCGCTTCGGGATTCCCGCAAAGCCGCTTTATGTACTCCGAACTTCGGCTTCGTTCCCAGAGACCGATTAACCATAATGCGTTGAAGCCGTATTCCGCCAATCGATCCAGTTCCTCGTCCGGAATTTCATCCAGCCGTGTGATTGACCGACCATAGGTCTTTGACAACTGATCCAGCCAGACAAAGGTATTTTTGGCAATCATTACCACGTTCGGCATCCAGTCCCGGTCGGAACTGAAATGTTCATCACCGGATTCGTCGTACTGCAAAACCCTTATCTCACCCGGCCCGTGGCCTTTCGTCCGCGATTCTTCGGTCAAGTAATCCAGGCTCCTGAGCAGGCGCAGCAAATAATCACCCAGGAGATAGCCCCAGCGGTCCCGAATATAATCCAACTGTCCGCGAAGTGAATCCGGAACGGCGATAGCCGGACTGCGCAGCATCGCCACCAGGTTTTCTTCATCCGGGCCAAAAAACGGTTGCGTATAAAAGAACTCCGTGAGTTCTTCAATTACCATCACATATTTCGTATCCGTCCGCAGGCCGGAATCATCGAAAAGTTCCCTGAAAGGAGCAAAGGCCGGACTTTCATTCTCCAGCCACAGCATAAGTATTTCTTCCAGGACGATCTCCCGGTTAGGCACTCCCCCCGTGGTTCCCTCCAGGTAGTCTTCGGGGCTGATTTCATTCCGATAGACGCTCATCGCGGGGAATTCCCGGACAAATTCAAGCAGGACCCCCTCGACGGCATCCGCCGGCAATCGTTCCTTTAACCAGATCAACGCCTTCTCAAGCACGGCAGGATTTTTCTGCCGCTTGTACAGTGTGAATACAAAATGCAGAATTTCGTGGATGAGTCCCATAGCGTTGAGATCACCGGAACGAACGGTTGCGCCGGGAGGACGTTTGGCGTTGAAGACCTGGGTAAAGACCCGGACCGCCTTAAAATTGATTAATACGGATTTTCCATCGATAGTGAAAAATTGTTCATCGAACCGGTATTTATCCCTGCAACTTCCGGAAATGTGGAATTCCATGACGGGGGGGCCGGAATTGAATTTGTGATTTTCCATTAGCAATACAAATCAGCTTTCTTCAATACAGGGGAAATTACGGATTGAAAACAAAGAAATCCGTACGGTCTGTGTAAATCGGCCGGAATAATTTCAGGTCCGACGGTTAACCTGATAATACTTTTCGTTGTATTCACGAATCATTCTGTATCCTGTAAACCGTACCCCTACCTTTATGGATTCCCGCATCAGTGATAACCACCGTTTTTCATCCTCGTAATAAGCGGGAATTACCTCGTTTTCCAACAAATCATAAAGCTGGGCGGCGTCCCGGGCGTCATCCGAATCCTCGGTATTGCCGATCGCCCAACCGTTAACGCCATGGATACAGCCCTCCGCCCACCATCCGTCCATTATTGACAAATTGGGAATTCCATTGAGTGCCGCTTTCATTCCGCTGGTGCCGCAGGCTTCATTCGGTCGCAAAGGCGTATTGAGCCATACATCCACACCGGCGGTGATCAGACGGCCCAACCAAATATTGTAATTTTCAAGGAATACGATTTTTACCTTTCCAAACAAATTATTGGCGTTTTGAATGATTTCCTTCAAAATTTGTTTGCCGCGTTCATCCTGCGGGTGGGCCTTGCCGGCAAAAATAAACTGCACTTTGCCGTGTCCGATATTAATCAAACGCTCTATGTCGTGGAAAATCAGCCGGGCCCGCTTGTATTCCGCGGCGCGGCGGGCGAATCCGATCGTTAAAATATCGTCGGACAGCGCCTTCTGCGTTTGCGAATTGGCGTACCCAAGTAAAAATTGTTTCAGCGACTTGTGAGCCGTTAATATTTCTTCGTCCTGAATTGCGTCTTTTTCCAGCAGACGATTGGGATTTTCCCGCCAACCCGGCAGGCGCATATCGTACAGTTCACGGTATGTTTTTCCAACCCAGAACGGATGGTAAACACCGTTTGTAATAGCGCCGATTTTGAAATCCGGGAACTGGTTCCGGGCAATTATCCCGTGCAATTGGGAAACTCCGTTCGCCGAGCGACTATAATACAACCCCAACTCCGTCATGTGCAGGCGACTGTTTTGAACGATGGAGGGCAGCTTCAGATTTTCCGGTAATAGCCCATGCAATAATTTTTTACAGCGCTCCATGGAAAAATGATCATGCCCGGCAGGCACCGGCGTGTGGGTCGTGAAATGGCAGCGTTTGCGTACTTCCTCCTCGTTGCCGTTAAACCTTTCCAACAATCTCAGAACCAAAAACGAACAGTGTCCCTCGTTCATGTGGTAGGTTTCGATATCCATCAGTTCCAGCCGTTCCAGAAGCTGAATTCCACCGTATCCCAAAATGGCTTCCTGTAAAATACGGTGATCCTTATCACCCGAGTACAGGCGTAATGTTATCTGGCGGTCATTATAAAAATTTTGCTCGAGGTCCGTGTCCAGAAAGTAGATTGGAATTTCATGATCGTTCAGCCCTTTGTACCGGTATTCATAGGCCTGAATCCAAACGTCGCGTTCTCTTAACCGGAGGGTGAACGTAACGGGCAATCGTTTCAGCAAAGGGTCGGGATCAAAGCGCGGATACGTTTCGGTTTGATTCCCTTCCTCATCCACCCGTTGTTTAAAGTAGCCTTCTTTGTAAAGCAAGGTTACGGCACACATCGGCAGACCGGCGTCAGCGGCGGATTTAATATGATCACCCGCCAAAACGCCCAAACCACCGCTGTATGTCGGCAGACTGGAAGATATCCCGATTTCAGCACTGAAATACGCAATTTTTATCATTGACTATTTTCCCATTCCTCAACGTTAAGATCAAACTGAAATTGTACCGTGGCCCCAGGTTGCAACGCTGTTTCCCAATACGGAACCACTACGGAACTCTGGTACACCTTCTCAAACCCGGATTCACTCATGGAAACCGTGTAGACGGGAAAGCGCCAGGTGTTTACCGGTTTCGGGAAGGAAAGTGTAACCCGAAATTCATCCCACTGGTTAACCAGGCCCACCTTCGACAGACCATGATCATCGGCCGTAACATCCAGATATCCGTCGGCTTGTTTCTTCCCGTCAATCTCATAATAACGGTCGAGTGTGTGCCCGCCCAGTAAAGCAAAATTCAATTCGCAGCCGTAAAGTCCGGTCAGTTTCCCGTTGCCCTTGTTCATCAACTCAATCACAACCGATAACCGGCGATCCTTCAAATGTAACCGCTTGGTGATCGCCACCGGCGTGTCAAAGGCAATACCGACCTTGCTCAGGGTAAGACCGTTTTCCTGATTTACCGTATAAACCGCATTTAAAAAATTTCCCTGTTCCGGAATGGTATCCCGCATTTCGGCCGCTGTTGTTCCCGGCGGTAAGAAATGATCCATGAGCATGGATCGCGCTGATTGGTCCACCTGCAGGTAGCGGTCCAGGTTCGATTCCTTGGATACGGCCAGGTCATGGATCGACCCTCCCGTGTGGGGTGTGGATTCCGCCGCCCTCACTTTCCGGTGATAACTTTCGCGATAGCGACGTAATGTGTCCAGGAGATTGAATTGTTTATCCAGAATATCAAACTCCCGGATACAACCCCCGCGGGGGCTGATAATTAATTTTATTGCGGGGGACGTTAAAATAAATTCCGATATTCCGTCATTATCAATGTCGCGCGGCGCGTCATCCGCCCCGATCAATTTGTCCATCTCCACCTCGGCCTTCAACAAGTGGGTATATATCGCATGTCGCAAATGGGGCAAATACAGCCCTCCGAAAATACCGTGCCAATAGGCACAGTTGCACTGGGCGCGCCAAACATTATCCCTGATTTTCCCCAGGGTTTTTCCCTTCAACACGCCGTCATCGCCTGCCTTGGCCAGGCGATAGGATATTTCGGTAGTTCGCTTCAACATCCAATTAGATTCTTCATACAACGACAAAAAATTCCGCCAGGTTCCGCCCCTGAAAAAGGGTCTGTATTTTTCCAGGATTCCTTTCCGTTCATAATCATGAACCAGATCGGAAAAAGCGACTCCCATGTCCGCCGGGAGTGTCCATTCACTCATTTCAAAATAGCTCACCGTGGGCATGTAGACCCGCCCTTGGGGTGGATGGGACTGGTAATACTCCTTGAACGTCACGGTTTTGATCCAATCCCGGTTTTCTTCCAGCGCTTTAAAAAAGCGATCCAGCCAGCGTTTTTTCCCGAAGCACCGATCATAAGTGCCCGGCCATATACCGAATTTTTCCCCGTCATCGGCCATTACCAGGACCCGGTCCCCTTCCTCCGACGCATACTCACGCAACAGGCGGATTGTCTCCTCCGGCTCCCGGAAGGGAATGGCATAACGTAACCGTTGGGAAATGGGAAATACACCGATACTTTTCCCCTGTTCATCGGTGTTAAAATAGCCGGTTAACTCGTTCAAATGTTTCCCCCCCGCCAGGAAATGAAAATCATCCACGGTAATATAATCAATGCCGGCCTCATGAATCGGTTTGGCAAGGTGTGGTTCCCATACACGCTCGGTCAACCATACCCCTTTCGCTTCATAACCAAACCGGTCCTGAACATAGCGGTTCATTTTCCGTATCTGGCCTAATTTGTCGTGGTCGGGAATTACAGCCAGAATCGGTTCATAAAAACCGGCTGACAGGATCTCGATATTACCTCTTTCAACCAACCGCGCCACACGATCTAAAAATCGCGGATGATGATCCTCCAGCCACTCGAGCAAACAACCGCTGAAATGGAGGGAAAGAGCAATGGAAGGATATCTCTCAAGGGTTTCGATAAAAGGGCGGTAACTCCGCTGAAAAGCATCCTCGATAACGAAATCGAAGTTTCCAACGGGTTGATGATTGTGGATTCCGAAAATAAATTGAACGGTCTTCATTGAATAACCCAATTCAGGTTAGGAACGATATTAACCTGATTAATTCGTTCGAAATGAATTAATCATCCTACCCCGCCTCTTGCGGGGTTTTCGAGGGCAAATAATTCATCAGTAAAGATATGATATGTTCGTATCCACCTGTTTCATGATTACTCAACATTCTTTTCATTCTTGCTGATGAATTATTCAGGTTAAAGGACTGGGGACGTTCCGGTAATATTAACGCAATATCAGGGATTTCAGTTTGTTTTCCGCAACTTCCATGGTTTGGATGGTGCCGTCGATTTCCTCACGACACAAAACCAATTTGCCGTCAATTATTTCGGCCACCGTCCAATCCACCTGATCAATGGTCACTGTATCCCCAACATTTACTTTAAAACGATTTTCTTTAATTTGATTAGAGTCGTTTAAATCCATTGGTGATCAAACTTTCCAAATAGTAACTCTACAATGAGTGACTATTAATTTCGATTGAATCATATTGGAAATCAAGCTGAATTCCTAAAAAAACGCAAGCATTACATTTCCCGGAGGTAAAAGGAGTGTCTTTTTCGCCGATCATCGGGTTTTACGGGATGTAATAAAAGATCTCATGATTCCCGCAACAAGCGATCCAGGTCAATATCAGGCCGGCGCATGACACGTTGAACGATGGGGTTGGGATCGAAATTCAGGCGTTGTCCGGCCAGCGTGATATCCAATACAATATGGTTGGTTGCTATTTCGGTTATAGCTTTATTCTGGGTCCAGATCGCGCGACTTTCGGATTTATCCACGGCGCTCCCCATTACCGTGGTGGTGTGATCCACCACTAAAATTATTTTGGGGTTCCATACCTTTACCAGTTCCTGTTCGTCTAATCGGTAGGATATGGTCTTACCGAATTCGCGATTCAGTTTGCAGAAAGAGAACAGGGTGATTTCCACGCCCCGTTTTTCCGCTTGTTTTAATTCATTTTCCAGTGCCCGGACTTCCCGGGACCAGGCGCTCAAAAAGATTTTTTCCCGGGCGCTATTGATAACTTCGCCCATCTTCAGGATTAAATTCCGGTAGCCATGCAAATGCCAAAAGTCAAAGGCTTCCTGATCGGTATCCAGTTTGTCCAGCGCCTCGGTCAACTGGTGGATACGGTCGGAATGCACATGCGCTAAATGTTCCAGCAAGGCGGACGGAGAAATCGCAACATACCGTTTCGGCGATTCTCCCACCGAATTTATCATTCCCAGCGCCTCCAGCCGATGGAGAACCGAGTAAATTGCGGAGCGGGGAATCCCCGAACGGGTACTTATTTCATACCCGGTGGACGGATTGTTCTTCAATAAGGCTATATACGCTTTGCTGGCGTTGGCGGATAAACCGAACTCCTTCAACAATTCAATGATACCCTTTTCTATATCGCTCATGAGTTTTCCTTTAAAAACAGAGATAAACCGTATCTACAGCCTGCGAAAATTAACTTGGCGAATCGTGTGAAACACCCTAATATTCCTTAGGCGTAACTCAGGTATGAGTTACCAAATCTAAACAGAAATTTGATCAGATTCCGTAAAAATCTTGATACGACGTAACTTTTTATTTCTGGCGCTAACGGGGCTCCTCCTGGGATCCAATCCTCCCGATTGGGCATCCGATGCTGTTTGGTATCAAATTTTCCCGGAACGATTCCACAATGGAGATCCCACAAATGACCCTACAGTCTCCAGTCTGCGGGGAACCTGGCCCTGGGAGGATCAATCCTGGTGGGATATTTCTCCCTGGACATCCGATTGGTACGAATTTCAGCCCTGGGAAACAGCCAACGGACAACGGTTCAATTATCAGTTCCAAATTCGTCGTTATGGCGGTGACATACAAGGCATCATTGACAAACTTGACTATCTCCAGGCGTTGGGAATCAATGCCCTTTATTTGAATCCCGTTTTTGATTCTCCGTCCAGCCATAAATACGGCGCCGCCGTTTACCGTCATATCGATCGCCATTTCGGGCCCGATCCCGAAGGGGACGCCGAAATCATGGCCCGGGAGAACCCCCTGGATCCTTCCACCTGGCAATGGACCGCCGCCGATAAGTTGTTCCTGAAGCTTGTCGATGAGGTTCATCGACGGGATATGCGCATCATCATCGACGGCGTCTTTAACCACGTGGGGCTTACCTTCTGGGCATTTCAGGATGTAATCGAGAAGCGCGCGAAAAGTCCCTATTACACCTGGTTCAACATCAAAGGCTCCAATCTCGAGGATCAATCCCACCTCAACGCTTATCAAACTCTGCCGGACTACTTTTTACAACCGGGCCAACCTCCTCTGGAATACACCGGTTTCGTGGCCGATTTGCCCGCCTTCAGGCAGGACGAATTCGGACCGGTCAAACCCGTGCGCGACCATATTCGCCGGATTGTCAAACGATGGATGGATCCCAACGGGGACGGCGACCCGTCGGACGGCATCGACGGCTGGAGACTGGATGTGGCCGAAAGATTGCAGATCCGATTCTGGGACCTGTTTTGCGGCTGGGTAAAAGCCATTAATCCGGAAGCCTATACCACCGGTGAAGTCTGGTGGGAAGACTGGTGGAACAATAAACAGTTTAATGCCGCCCCCTGGCTCACGGAAGAACGTTTTGATGCCGTGATGAATTACCGTTTCGGCGATGCCATGTTCAAATTTTTCATTGATAAAAACACGCAGATTACCCCCACGGAAGCGGACAGCCTGCTGGAACAGGTCCGCAGGGATTACCGCCCCGAAACCGGTTATGCCCTGCAGAATTGTCTGGACAGCCACGACATGGAACGACTGGCATCCGCCGTGGTCAATCCAGACCGTTGGATGGATCACGCCAACAATCTCCAGTACAATCCTGAGTTCGACATTCGTCGCCCCAACGAGGCCGAAAGACGGGTCCAGAAGACAATCCTGGCTTTCCAGTTCGCCTACCTGGGAGCTCCTTATATATACTATGGCGATGAGGCCGGAATGTGGGGCGCCGATGACCCCGACTGTCGTAAACCAATGGTTTGGCCCGAATTCAAATACGATGATGAAGTGGCTCATCCCTGCGACAGAATTCCCGACTGCGATTATACCCGCCCGCGCGATAAAGTCCAATTCGACCGGGGACTTTATGACTACTACAGACGCCTGATTGCCCTGCGGCATGCGTATCCGGCCCTGCGCCGCGGCACGTACCAAACGGTTCTTCTCGATGACGATAAAAAGCTGTTCGCTTTCGAACGATCCTACCAAAAACAACGGATTCTGGCCGTTTTCAACGCTTCCACAAAAGCGACCAAAATTCCGGACCGGATTTTTGGCGACTCACGAAAACAGTGGAAGCTAATTTTTGAATCGGAAAACTCTACCGGACTCAATGGCAAATCGGCGAAATTTTATCTCCGTCGCTAAATTTCTCATTATGATCTCATTTGGCGGGTTCTTCACTCATTGCGGAGGGAAACCGGAAACGGTTATTGCCATCGTCAATGATACCTCAATCTCTCTGGAAACCTTCAAATCGCGCTATCAGGATTTTTTGAACACAACCCATTTCAAAGATAATCTCCGTTATCGACAAATATATCTGCAATCGTTGATCGACGAACAACTGATCGTCAATTATGCCGTTAATTCAGGGCTGATGGACACTCCGCGCCATATTCGATCTTTGAAAGATATTGCCGATCAAATCCTTCTTAATACCCTTTACAATCTCGAGGTTCAACCCAAGTTAAATGTTACCGAAGAAGAATTGCGACTGCTGTATAAATGGTCCAAGACCGCTCTGCACGTTCGACATTTATTTGCCCGGACCAGAATACAAATTGATTCCATCTACCAGGAATTGCAATCCGGCACTTCTTGGGAAGACATGGCCCGACTGACTTTTAAGGATTCCGTATTGGCTGCCAACGGTGGCGACCTTGGATTTGTTGAACTGGGCGATTTGGATCCGGCTTTCGAACAGACTGCGTACCGACTCGATGACGGTGAAATTTCCGCACCGGTACAAACCGAATACGGATACAGTATCATCCAGGTTGTAGAACGCGAATACGACCCTTTCCTGTTGGAAGATGAATACCAGCAACAAAAAAATTGGCTGAAACTAATCGCCGCCAATTACAAAAAACGGCCCCTGGTAAAAGCATTCACGGACAGCATCGCCGCCGCTTTGGAAATACAATTCCACCCGGAGGGAATTACAGCACTGACAAATCAACTTCTGGAAGCAAACACATACACGGAAGAGTTCAATATCCGGGAAGCGGAAATTCCTTGTCTGACCATCGTTTCCACCGGTGAAGTCTGGTCGGTTGCGGAATCGCTCAGTCAAATTCAGACCTTGTCGAACCGCCAACTTTCGCACTTGAACAAGCCCGGGAATATTACCACGGTTCTCACCGGGTTGGTTATCCGGAACCATCTCCTTAAGCGTGCCCGCCGACAAAAATTGGATCAAAGCCCGGATTATCGGAATGAACTGACCGTACTCAGAAACAATTATATTGTGAAACAGGTCATGAAAACCATTTACAACCAAATCAAGGTACCTGAAGCGGGAAACGAGGCTATAATCCGGCGCGATGCATTCATCGCTTTTCGCGATAGCCTGAAGTCCATGGCCGATATCGCTATCGACAGCAGTGTTATTCGGTCTTTTTTATTGAAAGACCCGGTTTGAGTATGAACAAAACCTGATTTTCAAAACCCCATATCAACTTGCTATGAGATCGTTATGAAAAAAGTATCGCTTATTATTCCACTGCTATTCACAACGTTTTTGTACA
>JALUTR010000097.1 GCA_027021785.1 Fidelibacterota bacterium
TGTCTACTTTATCATAGTATGAATGAGCGGGAGAATGAGATAAATCAAACGCATAAGTAAACGGACTGATTACTTCTATTTCTCCTGTATACCATTGTAGTTTTGTAAGGTAAGTGCCGTCGATTTTTACTTTGATATAACAATCGGCACTCGTGGTAAAATACACGGCGATGTCTTCCCCGGTAAATCCAAGTGTAACCGAATTGCCCGCCACAATTTGCGTATACGATCCGCCGAATGATTTTAAATTTCCGGTAGGCATCGTTACTCCGCTTCCACTTGTAAGGTGAAAAAGTTCTTGCTTAGCGCATAGTTGGTGGTATCATTGGTTTCGGTGATCTTTATCTTATACCGAACCGCCTGTCCATTGCGGGAAACAGGCAGGGTGGCGGGTATTGTCCAGGCATAAGAACCATTATCTGCTGTGCTGGCAACCACATCCCCCTGTGTCGGATGTTTATGATATTCTGTATAATATTCGACCGGACCGCCGAACGGGTTGGGGTAGGTTATATAATAACTCCAATACAATTCAATCTTTACATTTCCAAGACTATCACTATTCCATAATATATTATGCGTCTGTCCCAGTTGCCATTTTTCCCCGCCGTCAGGAGAAGTAACCAATACCGGTGTGGTTGAATATGTAAGACTGTTATCCTCAAGCCCGCTGTCGTTTATATATCCCGACGGTGAATTAACCGGTTGAAAATAAGCCTTTCCATCCGGTTGGAATCCGAAACGATACAAATAATTCTGTGCTATTTCCGCAACACCCCGCATGAGAAACGTACCGTATCCGAAAAACCAGTTGTAGGCATCGTCGGCACGGTCTTCACCCGGCAACAGGGGGTTGCCATAATTGTTTTTGGCGTCCAGTCGAAAGCGGGCGTCGATTAAGTAATCGCCGTATTCAGCCGCAAAATTCGCGCCGCCCAAAACGGCCTTATGCTGTCTCCCGAACAACAAAACCGGATCGATATTGGCTTTTATCAATATGTCCCTGATCGCCGCCACGCCGTTCCAGCGGTCGTAAGTCACCGGGCGATCAATACCGTCCGGCTCCGTGAGTAAATGATCGCGGTAATAGCGCGCGACCGCATAGGAGGCAAAATCAGGGTAATTGCGAAAATAATCACCCAGCAACAATATCCGAAAATCACTGACTTTGACCTGCAAGACATCCGTGTCCTTGTTGCGCGTGATTGTTGGTTCCGGGTAAATAAATCCCCAAATGCGGTCGGCGTAATATTTAACCGGCGTCGGCGTTGTGAAATCTTCATATCCGATTTCAATCCGGCACAATCGAAACTCCCTGATCGCGCCATACGATCCATCCGCCGGATTATATGGATAATCCCCCGCTACCTGTAGGTGTACCACGTCACCGACAGTATGATTATCCATATCAAAGCTCTCGCCCTCAGCCAATGTAAAAGTATTCGTAAGACTGTTTTTCGACACATAACGATAGTTTGTGCCGCGCACCGTCAACACACCGCTATCTGGAAACCCGTCTACGGATTTCACAATCACCGCATTACCACCGCCGGACGAGCCGCCTGCCAGAGTAGTGGCGTTCGGCATCGGCACTTCAAATGTGTATTCGGCAGCCTGATCAATACTGCGGCTACCGCGAATAGAACGCACTCCGGCGAGCACACTGCCGGTCAGAAATCCGACATTCGCAGGACCAACCCCCGTTAATGTTCCGTCCGCCTTGGAACAATTCACCACACCCGCTGATAACGGCTTGATTTGCGGATAATCGCTCTGGTAATCGGTAACGCCGCCGGTTTGCCCCCATTCATTTAAATCGGTCACCGCGTTCGGCTCCCGGTACTTAACGCACAGAAAAGTCGGTTCTTCCGCCGGCGCGCGCATCTCCGGCACCCAGAATTCCACCTGAATACTGTAAAATGATCCCTTGGGTAATGTAACGGTTTCCGCAAACAACTCCTTCTTGGTTCCGCTTGATAAATACGGACTGGTCCAATTGGTCACCAGCCTTGAAATCACCACTGTTGTTACATTCGTTTCGTTCGTCAAAACACCGGCGGCGTTTAGCGTAATGGTCCGCCCGTCACTGCTCACCGAACCTACCGTCGCAGTAATATTGTTACTTCCCGTTCCGCCGATCACGATGATATCGTTGGCCTTGAAAATCGAATATGGCGATCCAACACCCTGGGCCACAATCGTATCATTACTGGGACTGTTATCGGTAAACGTCGCAGTGTGAATATCGGCGGTATAATCCGGGTCACGCCAATTGAGATAACTGCCGTTAAACTTGATGCGCACACGGCTGTGACGGGCAGTATCGGCGTAAAACCGGTAACGCCCGCCATAGCGCGCGAAAAAGAACCCATACCATCGTGCGGCGAATAAATGTCCCCGACCAACTCCGGGTGGTGAACCACCCACACCCCAATCAAAAGCGATTGTGGTAAGATACTCAATAATGTTATCCAGCTTGGTTGCGGAATCAGGATATTGATAACTCACACCCGTGGCAAGGTCAGTATAATTGTTCCCCGATGTGCCAAACCAATTATCCCCACCGTTCACAATCGCGCTGTTATCGTCAAGCAAATAATATGCGCATTTAAACCCTAAAGACGGTACGGTTTTTGCCGTATCATACACGGTAATCCGTGAAATCGGCTTCTGCCGCTTGGAGGTGATCAACGTTTGTAGTGCGGAAACTACCGGCTGCATCAGGTCACCCTTTGAAATACCAGGCGCACATTAACCAGCTTGCGGTTAGCGGCATTACCCACCGGTTCAATTAACACGTCAATAATCCGAATCTTCATCGGGTTTTCGTGAAACATGTAGGCCCCGCTTGAATCGGTGGCGCCAAGATAAAAATCGTACCCGCATTCCGCATAGCGACACCGTTTCAATTCATAAATCAACCGCCCTGATGAATTGAATTGATCATAGTCAATCGCTTCCCACACCAATTCCCGTTCCCGGTAATCGTCGGGAGGAAATTGCAAAACACCTGAACCGTCAAGCTCCGGGAAGCGCGTAATTTGTTTGTCTCCGCCAAAATTCTTCGGCGGTTCGCTGGGGAATTCGCCCTCCTGTGCATTCCCGTTCCACGACTGGTATAATTTAATCGCCGGGTAATTAGCGTTACCGGTTGGCGGGTTGCCCGAGTTAATACCGATTGTCATATCTATTGCAGACATTAATCAACCTTTCTTCTGAAGTCCCATCCGGTTGCTTCCGACAGCTCATTTTCAATAAGTTCCAGGTCACGATTGCGCATGATTTGTCCTTCAAATAGTGTCTCCCCACCGTAAATATTGTGCAGATAAACATAAGGAAAGCCGTTACCAAGCGTGTAATCCGCTTCGCCGAACCCGTTTTGCCAATTCAGTCGGTGGCTTCCCGCGGGCACAATACCCGGTTCGATACGCGCGAACGTCCCCGGCGAATAGGCTCCGTACGTTACCGGCCCCCGACGCGGATGTTCGGTCTTGTGAGCGCTTTCGACCCGGTGAATGTGTCCCACGATTTCACTATTGCGCGACTCCTGTACAATAGCTTTTACGCTGTCACCGCTTCCCTTGCGAATATTTTCTCCATGTGACGCGCGACAGTTGTCGTTAAACCAATATTCACCGTAAGGATATGGCCCGTGGTAACTGATTCCCAAATCTTCCAGGGATAATAGATTCGGAATACTCATCGCCGCCGGCGCGTCGGGATGATTGGCGGGCCTTAGCCCAAAAGATTCAATAATGTTTTTCACCACCAGGCGTTCGACACGCTGTTCATGATTGCCCTCTATGTAATGGATTTCCGCACCTGTGTCAGACAGGCATTGCAACCACCAGAATAATTCTTCCAATGCCGGTTGCGTTGTAAAATACATGTCCGGTGAACGCAAAAATTTATCCGACCAGCTTGGCAAATCCAGCATATCGCCCAGCAAAACAATAACGTCCGGTTTCATCCGGCGGGCAATCTGCACGATCAAATCCCAACAGCGCCTGTCATGCAGGGGATCAAGATAACCGGTTATCGCATCTCGGCGATAGCCGTTTTGTGAATCGGGAATGATCAGAGCCTTGTAATGTTCGCGCTTGCCGCGCGATTTAGTTACCGTCCGGCGCTTGGGCCGGGCGACGGAAACGGGCGAAATAAGCGGCCACTCATGTTTAATGGGCTGTTTGCGAATCAACCAGGCTTTGATTTGATAGTTGGGGTGGGTTATCACACTTACGGTGCCGTTCTTAACCTGCTTCATGGAAACGTCCCACTTGTTGACGACGTAACGGTCCACTTTCCAAACATCGGTATCCACACCACACACACTGATCAATTCATCTACAGTCTGTGGATTGAGCGTCGTATACTTCACCAGCGTGGCTTCGTTGCCGTTATCACGAAACTCCGTTTTGTTATTCGGTTGATTGTTAATATCACTGAGTTCCCGTATCCCTATCTTTACCACACGGTCGGGAGGTATCGTGACCAGCCCGCGCCTACACACATTGCGTATCATATCCGGGGTAAAAACACGCCCCTCCTGTTGTGATAAAATATAGGCTATCGCCTGCCAGCTATGATCTCTTAATAACGTTTCGATTTGTTTTAACAGATCGGGTCGTTTACTCCATTGAAAGATCTCTGCCATACATATCCCATCGGTTAATTAACCCCTAAATCGGAGATTCATATTGTCCACCCCGATCATACGTGCGTTTCAAAATCGTAATTACTTCCTGTGCAATTTGCCGCGCGTCCTGTCCGGGCTGCGCGATCACCTGGACCTTGTCAATGCTGACAGCGGTGCTTTGGTCATAGGTCTTGGTAGTATAGGCTGCTCCCACCGGGTCCGGCTGCCGAATCTCTTCACCGGCATGCACATACGCCAGCCCGGATTTTAATATCCGCCCCCCGGAGGCCATCTGTGGGACATCCCCGGCAATGGCGAAAGTCGAAGGCGCATTAATATAACGCTCCGTAAACGTGCGCATCGTGTCGTTTAATTCGCGTATCGCGCGCGTATTATCTTCCTGTAAATCAAGCTCTTTTTGTTTTTCGTCCCGATCCAGCCCCAACGCCTTGGAGACAATCGAACCAACAGCTCCGCCAATAATGTCACCAAACGGCAAGCCGGACATTTCCCCCAACAATGCTACACCGCCGCTTAACAGCCGGTCCCATCCCGCCGTGCCGCCGTCCATACGGGCAACGGCGAAATCGGCCAGCAATTGCATGGCGCGCTTCTGTAGTGTAATTTGGTAGTCCAATTGCTCATTTTGCAGTTGTATTAATTCCAAATTTTCTTTTCGGGATAACACCGATTTCCGTTCCAGTTCTAAAATGCGCTTTTGACGGATTGCCGCAACCGTTTCGCCGTACAATAATTGTTTTTTAATGCGCTGTTGATCTTGTAGATTAACCAATGCCTTCGCATAATTTGATGAATCCAGCATGCTTTTAATCGCCCGGTTGGCTTGCGCTTCCATTTCCCGCGCTATTAATTTATCGGTGTATTCAATGGATTGTTTAATCTGTTGCTGTTGTTCTTCCTTGAGCGTTTTATCAATCTCCGCCAACTGCAATTGAATTTGCATTTGTTTAATTATCTTCTCGTTCGGATCGATTTGCGCCCATTTCAGGTTCAGTAAGCGTTGTTCCAATATCTCTTTTTCTGAAGCGCCGTCAAGATTCATTTGCAATATTTGTACTTCATTTAATGCTCTTTGTCGCTCCTGCTGTTTGCGTTTGGCAAAGGCGATTGCGGCCTCCTCAAGTTGATTCATAGCCCTCTCTTTGGCGACACCCTCATCCATTAACGTCGCCTGGGCGGCCAGCACTTCCAAATACTGTTCTTCGCTATCCAAACGCGCCATAGCCAGTTCGTGGCGCCGCATTTCTTTGTCCAACAATTCCTGTTCTTCCTTCAATTGGCCCGGCTGGACAAATCGTTTCTTTTGACGATTGAATGCCTCATCGGATGTAGTGGGAGGAAGAAAACCAAGCGCCTCATTAAATCCTGGCGGTATAATCTCCGACATGCGTTTTGGTTGCGCTGTGGGCAATTGGGCAAATTGTTCCATCCCTGGAAGTTGGCCTCTGGCGGCAATTGCTTGTCCCCACGGACCGCCGGGTTGCAATAAATCTTGTCGTATTGCTTGTAATCCCTTAGTCGTTTGCTCTATACCGCGTTTCGTTAATTCAAGTGGATGAATACCGGAAACTTCCGCCACCGCATCGGCCACCCCGGCAATCGCGTGTCCAAGCGTTTTAAAACGATCTATTAAATTGTTAGATGCAAGCTCTTCTAATTTCTCAGCATACCCATCAATATCTTGCGGGTCTAATTTGTTTATCGATTGTTTGAATTGATTCCAGTTTTTTAATACCAGGGAGATGGCACGACCACCTCGACGGCCAAAAATATCCCACAATAATGTCATCACCTCTTGAGTCTCAATAAAGTCCCCTACCTTGGTGTGTAATTGTTCCAATATATCCATAAAATTCAACGGTTTGTTTGGGTCGATCATCACGCCAAACGCATAACGTAACTTGTTCGCCTTGGAACCCATTTGGATAAACGCATTCAGCAATGCGGTACCAGCTTTCGAGCCTTTAAGCATCCCTGTGTTCAGGAACCCAACTGTACCAACCAACTCTTGCAGGGAAATGTCCATAATTCCGGCAGCAGAGCCCGCTAATTGAAAAGCGGATGCGATCTCCGAAATTTCAACCTGTTGTTCTGAAAATGTTTTGGCAATCAAATCGGTTACGTAATCAAACTTTTCCTCTTCCGTGCGGGCAAACTTGAGCGAATCACCAAAATTATTAACAATACCGGCAACCGTTTTGGAGATTTCTCCCACGTCTCCCCAAGTGCCGACCGCCAGGTTGGCAATGTGACGCATACCACCCAATTGGTCGGCTACATCCAATCCGGCGGAACCAAGATAATAAAGACTTTGAGCGACGTCATCAATTTTTGCCGGCGATGTAACAGCAAAGTCCATTACTTCCCTGCGCATTGTGTTAATCGTCTGTTGCAAGTTGCCCAACACGCCCGTTTCCGGTCGGGTTACCGTCGCAACGCGCGCCATTGCTTTTTCAAGCGTCAGAAATTCGTCGGTCAATTCCCGGACCGCTCTTATAGTCCCATACAATATCCCGGTTGCCACGCCCCACGTAGTAACCTTAGCCATGATTGTCGTTAAACGATCCCCGGTTCCAAGAAACCCACGATCCAATTCTTTGACATGTTTGGTTGTTTTTGCTATTTGTTCCCCGGCTTTATAATAAGACGCCGCTACCTTCCTGGTTTCCTTGCCGATTTTTTCCGTATGTGCCTTCACTTTGACAATCGTATTATCAAGCGTGGCAAACTTTTGCGTGATTTGCTTAAGTGACTTGTCCTGTAGTTCATACTCTTTAGTTACGGTTTTTACGCCCTTCCCATAAGTGGTGGTAACTTTTGTGAGCTTCCCAACAGCATCCTGAACGGCCTTGGCGCCGGTCGTTTTCAACAATAATTCAATGGATTCGCGCGTGTTTGCCATCACACCACCTCAATTTCAAAAGATAATAACCAATTGCGCCGGAAAAATAATTTATCATCGACGGGGTAGGGGCCTTGCAGGACGGCTTTTCGGAGCCCGGCCTTGCCCAGTTCGGGACGCCCCTTGGAGGAGCGGAAATACTTATCCAACACGTCACAGCGCTGCATCAAAGCATATTCGGCGTTCCCGCCGCGGTCTTCACTACTACGGCTTACAAGTAACGACAATTCACACACCACACGACGAAAGACGGCGTTGACCTTTTGCGCCCCGGCGCCGGTAATGGTATTGGTTATATTGATATATCGATACTCGCAACGAGGAATAATAATCCCACTACGGACAGTCGTCTTGCGGGTTGTAACTTTTACGTAACTGTTGGCCGGGTCCTGGAAGCAATCATCGTCGGTCAACCACTCATACACGATACTCTTGGAAGTTTCCTCCCACTTGTCTTTGTTGAATGTCGTGACAATCGGCATTACTTCACCTCAATCGCCCGGCGGAATTCTTTTTGCGCGTCCCGAATAAACCGCTTGCCGATCACCCGATACCAGGCGTCCAGAAACAGGCGCGGACCGGGATATTTTACTCCCCGCCAGGAAAAGATGCCCCGCAGGACGTAAGAAGGGTAATAGCGATATGTGCCGGTCGAAGCGGCAGCAATGTTCGCCCTGGCCGGATCGATAAAAATGCGCATTGTATTGCCTTCTTCAATTGTTTCGGCGTTTACCGATTGTAATAAATTGCCGGTGCGCTCATAATCGCTTTCCGGGAAATCCACATAAACAGTCTGGTAGGTCAACTCCACCGCCTGTTGATGATATTGGGGTTGTTTACGCTTGAGAAACTGTTGCACGCGCCCGATCCGCACACGACGCATTTCCAGGCGCCGGACAGCCTTACTGATATTTGTCTGTATCCGTATCATTCCTGGTCTCCCCGGATCGGTATTTCCGTGCATAACACCGATTGCAACAACTGGTGAGTGCCCGCCGCCGAACGCACACCGCCGCCCAATGTCGGCTGATTAAACACCGGGTACCATTCCTTGACAGACATTATTTCGCCGGTAGTGCTGCTTGCGGGCAGGGTGTCGCCGGCCAGGTTGACGGTTAAAGCGGTCGCAGTATTGCTCAATACCTCAAAGCGCTTATCGCTGAACCACAGCCAGAAACCCCTCCACTGGTCCGCTGTCCAATTCGGCGCGCTGTCCGGCGTCCACACGCTTCCTGCACCGGTTCCTGCGCCGGTCCAATATTCATCTTTGATCTTTTGGATAATTCTGAAGTTGGGATGATTCTTTAAATTAACGTTGGTGCGCAGTTTTATAATCGCCGGGTTCGCCCGCACGATTTCCGAATCCATTAACTTCAGTTCGCTGTCCCTGATGCTTGAAATAAGCGCCACCGTATCCAACACGTTCTTCGTTAACGTTCCGCCGACATACACCTCAAAAGGATTTTTGTATATGCCGCCGGATTGCGTTTGCCATTCAATGCGCACCAACTGACCAAGCGCTGAATACAGCGTTTTGTCAGCCTCTTGTTTCATGCGCGTAATGTCCAGATGACTAATCATGCTTTTTCCGTTTCTCCCAGCGATACGATTCGATCAATCCCTGCATGTGCTGGTACGCCATTGCTTCCGCCCGGGAGGATAGGGGAGCGCGGTCCCATTCATGGGGTAGCTTCCCGAACGATTGCGCCGTTTGCAGTTCCCAGTAGCGGAACCCGATATGTACGTCTGTATCCGAAGGCCCCGGATCCCATCCTTCCAATTCCCTGGGACGGAGCCGCTTTAGAAAAAATCAACATGCGTACGCCCCAATCGACTTAATTGCAAAATAGCCAGGTAGAGTTTGTCGGAATCGCCGCTGACGGACTTTTTCATGTGGGCTATTTTTTCGTCTTCAGTATTACCCGGGACTTCGATTCCGTTCGGTTTAACCCATCCCTCGAGAATGTATTTATATTTCTTCCAAATCTCCACCTGGCGCAACGCCAACTCATACTTCTTGTAGCGTTCCTCAAAATGACGATCCTTGCGCTCCTCTCCGGTCTTGGGATCAATGATCGGTTTGGGTTCGACCGGCTTGCGACGGTCATATTCGTCTTCGATCTGTTCCGCCGTTTCGGAATCAACGGCGTATATGGTTAAACTGAGAGCACGTCCGTCCGGGCGATTAAGATAAACGGTGGTTTTGACCGTCTCAATCCAATCATCAAACGTTCGTACTTCACGAACCTCTGGTTGGAGTCCTCCCCCATCATTCTTTTTGTCATCCATGATGGGACTCCTTTCATATTATGCGTAATGTATGGTGCCGCTCTGAGCAACTTGGAAGGTGACGGTGAACGAATTGTTGCTGGTATGCTTCACAACGCCAAACAATATCGCGCCGTTTGTATCTTCCAGCCACACAATCGGTTTGTATCCAAGATTGTGATTCACCACCACTGAAGTGGCACTCGTAAATGTTTGTGTTTTCCAGGCCAATGTGCTTGTATCCGTAAATGTATCGGCGGTTATTTCCCCTACTCCCCATGAGCGTGACACGTTGTTTGCTGGTCGTCCGGTCGCCAGTGATCTACTGTTTGGTTTGCAATATGCCAGTTGAACAAAGCGCGGATCGGAGGGGAGGGAAGGTTCGGTATCACCTTCCAACCTGTCGTAGAACAACAATTCAATGATATACTCCTTCGTGCGATCATTCGCAAATCCGAACTCATCACCTCCCGCATGCCATCGCTCCACACTTAAATTCATTGTCGATCCCAGGCTCACCAATCGGTTGCGCGTGGCGCCCAGGCGATCCTTCACCAGCACACGTTCGTTCTCCGTAAGCGTAATGCCCTGTACAAAAGTCCAACCTTTGCTGGGGGTCAATTCATTCCCCTTGCCTCCGGCTGTCATTTCGTAAATCCTGACATAACCATCATCGGCGGAAAAGTAAACCGACATCGTGATTATCCGGCTACCACACCTTTGTATAAGTATTGAACGTCAAACGACACATCGGATTCGTTGTCTCCGGTACTCTCATTGGGGCCGGCGTTGGCGAAGAAACACCCGAAATAATATTCCTGTTCGGTAATCGTGCCTTCACGATTGTCGTCACGCTCAACCAACAGGTTGAAACGATGCCCCCTGAATCCCAAGAGCCCCTTGTCATGCGCCTGGAAATGCTGTCCCATTGACAGCGTGTTCGGCTCGTTAACGGGAAGTTTCTTGATACCCTTAAAGATGTTCCGGTCGTACACCGGTTTTTCTTCCCCACCGACGCCGGTTTCGGATTTTGATTGGACATAAAGCAACAGTGGATCGGCGCTTGTAAGGCCGGGGTCTTTCATCACCACGAATTGTTCGCCTGGTGTGCCGTTGACAAAGGCGGTTATTCCACCGTTATCGATTGCTTTGGTAAGCGTGCCTTTCAAACATGTCCCCTTCGGATTACCCGCAGCAAAGGTCACGTAATCCGTGTCGTTCAACATGACTTTGGTGGCCGCTTTCACTTTGGACAGCGCGATAACGAATACCGTGCCCGAAGACGGGCTGGTTTCCGTGCCGGCTGTATATTCCGCCGCGGTTGCCCCCGTTACCCGGAAATAAGCAATATCGCCGTGATTGGTGTATGCCGCCGATGCCAGCTTTGCATACACATACGCTTCGTCCAGTAATTTTTTACTTGCTGTGCTTGCCATTTTCTGTCTCCTATCCTGCTACAACGCATTTCCATAAATATTGAATGTCAAACGAAACATCGGATTCGCTGTCACCCGTGCTCTCGTTCGGCCCCGCATTCGGGAAATGACATCCAATATAATATTCTTTTTCGGTAATCGTGCCTTCACGATTGTCGTCACGCTCAACCAACAGGTTGAAACGATGCCCCCTGAATCCCAAGAGCCCCTTGTCGTGCGCCTGGAAATGCTGTCCTATAGACAACGTATTCGGCTCCGTGCGCGCAATAACCTTGTGCCCCCTGAAAATATTGTGATCGTAATACAGTTTTTCGCTGCGTTCGTTGGGCGTGTCCGATTTCGACTGGACATACAACAACAGCCCGTCGGCGCTGTCCACGTCGGGATTCTTCAGCACCAGGAATTCATCACCCGGTTTCCCGCCGCCCGTTGCCAGGGAAGATGCGCTCAGGGTCTTGCCTGATGAGATCACCTTGGTTTTGCATGTGCCAATCGGATCTCCGCCGTGAAAAGACACGAAATCCGTGTCGTTCAGATTTACTTCGGCGCCGCCCGCAACAAACGACCAGGAGTCGCCGTTGGTGTGCCCGGTGGTGGCGGCAAACGTAATCGTAACACCGTTATTCAACGTCTGCGCCGAACCGGTGATGGCAACACCCGTAGCGTTCCAGGTCGCTCCGCCGTCATCCGACCACTTAAATGTGTCCGGTGTGCCCAGCCCGTCGATCTGTACCTTGTAATCCAGGGACGTGGACCCGCTGAATGTTCCGCCCGAAGTGGCGTCGTTCAAACCCGACCCGGAAAAGACAACCTTCCCGACTTTCGTCGATAACCGCACGGGTGAAAGCGCCGCCACAAAAACCGTGTCCCCGGCGGATACGTCATTGCTTTCCGTTCCGGCCACCGCGCGCAAAGCCGTTGCTCCGGTAACGCGCAAATGATAAAAATCGCCGTAGCCGGCGTAGGGGTTGTCCAGCGCTTCAATTCGCTTGGCGTAACAATACGCTTCGTCAAACATTTTCTTTATCTCAGTCGTACTCATAATAACCATCCGTTCTTATTTCAATATTTCTATCGGGCCGGATACAATCGTCGCTGTTTGTACCGGCTCAAAAGCCCGCTGTAATTTGTTTCGCAATCCTTTGTTTTTCCAGTCTTCGGCTGTCACCGTAATAATTGAGCCCGCCGTCATTCGCTCGTTTTTCCAATAGACAAACCCCGCCGCCGTACAGCGGTATTTCTTCGGAAAACCAGACTTTTTTTTCCGTTTCTTTGCCATCACGCACTCCGCGTATGTGTTATGTCGTTAACTCTCAACAATCGTTGACAACTGGTTCGACCAACGAATACCAACATTGATAATCGCCGCCGTGCTCCCGTCGGAAGCAACCGGCAACTTGTTGAGACTTTTTGCTTTTGCCAGCATCGCGGCAACAAGCTCTAATTGATTTGTGGGTATTTTCTTAGAAAATTTTTCATCTCTGGTGGCATACATCTGGTCGGTTAAACCAACCAACAGGAGCAGAGCGGTAGAAAGTACCACCAACAATTTGTCATTATCATCCGACAGGGTTGGTGTGATAACCGATCCGTCACCGGAATAATCGGCGATATCCAGCAAAACCAGGTTGAGGGCGTTTTTGATCATGTCGTCGCGGAATATATAGGTTGAACTCACAACCGAAGAGCCCCCCTGCGTATCGCCCCAGTCGCCGCACGCGGCCCTGATATCAGCGTATAATGATGTATAATTAGTCGCCATCGATCATCTCCGTTATTCCAAACCCGTTGATTTGCAGGTGTCCGTGCAATCCCGTTCCGGCATCATGGACGCGCAGCGTATTCAGACCGGGGCGCTTCCTGTCGTAAACATACGTGGCACAAAATTTCTTAATCTGTTCGATCTCTTCGTCGGTATAAATTGCCGGTTGTCCCAGCGGTTGGACACGAAAGTCCACCGCCCGTAAATAACGATGCGTGGAGCCCACCTGGTCACGATAAATCGACGTGATAACCAGGTCTTTCCCAAAAGCGTGTTGAATAAATCCGGCCAGGGCAAAAACGACATGGCGCAACCGTCCATCCAGTTCGTCAAATTGCGCTGTTAGTGTATCGTGTTTAAACAAAATCATTATAATTCCCTCAACAATGACAATAAGTATGCAAGACCCTTCCATATACCGACAATCATAGCCAATATTCCCAGAAACCCGGTGGACACCTTACCCCATATTCTTGCTACCGTTACATCGTTTTCCACTGTTTGCAGGCGTTCTTCATATTGCTCATTGATCTTTTTCTGAGCAACGATAAACGCATTAAAATCACGTCGCATCAAATGTGTTTCGGTCCATATCACCTGGCGATACTCCTTGATTTTCTCAGGTACAGGCGGTATTTCCAGTCCGTTGCCCATTTTATTTCCGGTTGTTAAATATTTCCAAATGCTTGGCCGCAAAGCCGATAATTGCCAATAGGAATATCGGTTTCCATAACGGGGACTTCATTTGCGCGAATAGCTGCCCATATTCCATAAAGATTTTTCCTGCCATAATAAATACGGTTGTCCAGCAAAGTATGAATATCCATCTATTCAGCATTGACAATAAAACATGTTAGCGGTTGACAATTAATTGACAATTACCCTTCGGTGGTTTGATCTTCGTTTAAAGCGTCACGAATCTCTTTCACGCCGGGGATAACGATGTAAATCACATCAAGAAGTTCGGTTAACACTCGCAGGACCTCAGCTTTTTCCCACTTCTTGTCTTCCTGCGCTTCCTCGACAACCGCTACGACTTCCTTAATTTCCTTGGCAATCGCGCGCCGTTTGAACGCGACGGTCAGGACCAGCCAAATGCTTTTGAATATTTTCATTGTTTACTCCTGTTTGATTTGTCCAATAAACGACGCTCGCTCATCAGACTGTTAAATATGTTTTGAATTATTCCCTGCTTATCTAACGCAAGGGTCGTATTAATGAGCATCGATCCATAATTGACACGACCAACCACCAACGAATCAACCGGTAAAAACGATACGGTTATCCAGCCATACTTTTCATTTCCTTCAATGTCTTCCTCGTGTTTTCTAAAATCGCGCACAAAGTCGGTAGCCTGCGCTTTTTTGTCAAAATACCGAATGTATTTTTTAATGTTTTTACGATAAATCGTATGCTCTTCATTGGTGCAGGTATATTTTTGCTTGATACCATAATCGGCAACATGAAAATCACATTTCACCGCTGTCGGCGTAGTACGTATCATCCATATCACGAAATATATCCACATTATTTTCACCTAAAAGTTGTACTGCACATTTACAGCAAACCCGTTCTTACCAATTCTTTTAATATCCCAGTAGATCCCGGTCCATAACGGAATCGAAAAGACGGCCACGTCCAGG
>JALUTR010000098.1 GCA_027021785.1 Fidelibacterota bacterium
CCGGCACGTTGTTCAAAATTGTAAAATTGAACCTAACATTTGATTGAAAAAACTTGTATTATACCCTTAAAACATGCATATTATGTATTGATAGAATATCGACTTCTGAAAAACCTTGTCTGACCTTCGGTCAGACGTGAAGGAGTTACCAATGACATTAATCCTTAACCGGATTAAAAAACCGACTCCCGACCTGCCGGTCATCAGAATTTTGCAATCTAATATGGATCACAATCCTTTCTCATATCTCCTGAATCCGAATCATCCGACAAACCCAGCTCCCTACACCCATCCGGCAGGCTTCAAAAACATCAACCATAAGGGGGATGATTATGAAAATAAATTGCTGGGAATACATGCATTGCGGGCGCGAGCTTGGAGGAAATAAGGTAAAAGAATATGGCGTCTGCCCGGCGGTAACCTTCATCGCTTTTAACAAAACAAACGGCGGGTACAATGGAGGAAGATACTGCTGGCAGATTGCCGGAACCTTTCCCAGGAGCAACGCGCGCTGCTCCTATGCTTCCCAACTTGAGGATTGTACCCAGTGTGATTTCTACCGCTTAGTCCAAAAGGAAGAAGGCAGCAATTTTGAAGCCTAGACCAGGTTAAACATTCCCTTCCACATGACGCTGTTGCATAATTAATCCATAAATCAGGTAAAGGATACCCATGACATATTGGCGAGTACCATTGGATCTGGATCAAGTTGAGATTCCACATGGTAATATTCAAATTATCGTAAATCAATGTAAAGGGTGCGGCTTTTGCGTGGAATACTGTCCCAAAAGCGTCCTGGCAATGTCGACCGATTTCAATCGGAAAGGTTACCACTACCCGAACATTGTCAAACGGAACCTTTGTGTAAATTGCAATTTATGTGAAATCATCTGTCCCGAGTTCGCCATCTTTGTAACCGACGACAAACCCCGGCATCCGGATCCCGAGGAGGTCCTGAAGGGAGGTGGTAATCATGAAGGCTGACCCCATTGGCGTTGCCACCGGAAATCATTACATCGATGGCGATCATGCCTGTGCGGAGGGCGCCATTGCCGCCGGTTGCCGGTTCTTTGCCGGGTACCCGATTACCCCTTCCACCGAAGTCGCCGAACGCATTGCCGAAAGATTTCCCAAGGTCGGAGGCCTTTTCATCCAAATGGAAGACGAACTGGCTTCCATGGCGGCCATTATCGGCGCCGCCTGGTCCGGTTCCAAAGCCATGACCGTCACTTCCGGTCCCGGTTTCTCGCTGATGATGGAGAACCTGGGATTGGCCACGATGCTGGAGACACCTTGTGTCCTGGTAAACGTTCAACGGGGAGGGCCTTCCACGGGCCTGCCTACCCTAACCGGCCAGGCCGATATGATGCAGGCGCGGTGGGGATCGCACGGCGATTATGAAATCATTGCCCTGTCACCCAATTCCCCCCAGGAATGCTTCGATCTGACGGTCACGGCTTTTAATCTCGCCGAAACGTGGCGTGTGCCCGTTTTGTTCATGATGGATGAATGTGTGGGACACATGACCGAAAAAGTGGTCATCCCGGAAGCCGGGGAGTTGAACGTAATTCCCCGCAAATTTTTCCGCGGTAAAAAGGATTCCTACCGACCTTTCAGCTTTAATGGTTCGGACAAGACGGCGCCCATGATAAAAACCGGCGACGGGTACTTCATTCATATAACCGGTCTGACGCATGATGAGCGGGGATATCCGGTGATTAACGCCGAAGCCCAGGATAAAAATGTCCGCCATCTGGTCGATAAAATTCGTAACAATGAAGAAAAAATCCGGCTGATTGAGGAGGAAGGTGTTGAGGACGCGGATGTGATCGTAATCGCATACGGCATATCTTCCCGGGTTGCCTTAAAAGCCGTAAACGATGCCCGGAACAAAGGACTCAAGGTGGGAACCTTACGACTGATAACCGTCTGGCCGTTCCCGGAAAAACGGATTCGGGAACTGGCTTCCACAACCAGGGCTTTTGTCGTTCCCGAAATTAATATGGGGCAAATTTCACTGGAGGTGGAACGTGCTTCCCGGGGCCGGGCAAAGACATTGCCGGTTCCCCATGCGGGGGGCTGGGTACATGATCCGAACGATATTCTGAAAGCGATCGAGGAGGGAGCGGCATGAGCAAAACGACAACCGGGTTTACCAACAAGTTGGAAATCCCCACGCCCAGGGAAAAACTTCATCACCCGATGGACAGGTATTTACGGACGGAACGTTTCCCTCACATTTGGTGTGCCACCTGCGGAATCGGAACGATTCTCACCGCATTTATTTCCGGGTTGGAAAAATCCGGTCTGGAGCAGGAAAAAGTCGCCGTCGTATCCGGCATTGGCTGCTCCGGTCGGGCCGCCGGGTACCTGCGGTTGGACTCCTTTCACACAACGCACGGTCGGGCAATCCCGTTCGCTACCGGCCTGTCCCTGGGGAATCCCGAGTTGAAGGTGGTGGTCATTAGCGGGGATGGCGATTTGGTGGCAATCGGGGGAAACCATTTGATCCACGCCGCCCGACGGAATATTGACCTGACCATTATTTGCATTAACAATTTCAATTATGCCATGACCGGCGGACAGGCCGGGCCCACGACACCGATCGAGGCCAACGCTTCCACCGCGCCGTACGGCTGCTACGAATTTCCCTTTAATCTGCCCTTCCTGGCCGAATCCAGCGGCGCCGTCTACGTGGCCCGCTGGACAGCCCTCCACATCCGGCGGCTGGCGAAATCGATTACCGAGGCCTTGCTCAAGCCGGGATTTTCCTTCATCGAAGTAATTTGCCCCTGTTCCACCCTGTACGCCCGGCGGAATCGTCTCGGCACCGGTCTTGATCTGATGAAATTCTATCATGACAACGCACTGATTAAGCACGGCGCCGACACGCGCGAAATCGATATTCGCTACCAGGACCAAATCGTGGTGGGAAAGTTCGTCGATAAGGACAAGCCTACCTTCCTTCAAAAGCGGGACAAATTCCTGCGCGAAAAACTAGGCGAAAAGTTCATCCCTTACAAGGGCCCCCAACCGATTTAACCCGGGCGTTGAAATGATATCGGAAACGTAAGGAAAAAGCAACAAATGAACCAATCAACCAAACCACCGAGCTGAATTATGGACATCAGATTTTCAGGTTTTGGCGGACAGGGAATTATCAAGTCCGGTATATTAATTGGAAAAGCCGCGTCATTGTACGATAACAAGTACGCGACCCTGACCCAGAGTTTCGGTCCGGAAGCACGGGGCGGAGCCTGCTCCGCGCAGGTCGTCATTGACGAATCCCCCGTTCTG
>JALUTR010000099.1 GCA_027021785.1 Fidelibacterota bacterium
TTATCCCCGCCATGAACCAGTGTGGCGGCAATGCAGCTTTGGATTCCCGCATAAGTTCCTTTTTTGGCCGTTTCATCGAGTCCGAACAGACTAAATAGAATGGTACCTATTTTGTAAAATAAGTGTAATTTTTGCCCTTCATGGACAAACAAATTATAATAATATTGAAAACTTGGGGGCCTCCGATTCTCACCCTGGTAATCGGACTGTTCGTAGGTTGGTTGTTCAAACGGTTTGTCCACCAAAGATTGACGAATATCATCAGTAAGACCGCCTGGCGTTATGATGACGTTATTTACAAAGCCATCAAACCCCAGATCATGCTTTGGTTTTTCCTGTTATCGTTCTACCTGGCAAGCGGCGGGATGAAGATAGCCTCTCCCTATAGTGAATATATCAGCAAACTGGCGCTGGTTATTCTGGTTTTATCGGTAACCCTTGTTGTTAGTAACATTTTGGTGGGGTTATTGAAACTGTGGTCCGAAAGTCAGGATCGCGGTTTTCCTTCGACCACGATTTTTACCAACCTGGTGCGAATTATAGTAATCGTGATCGGTATTTTGATTGTGCTGGACACGATCAATATTACGGTGACGCCGGTATTAACCGCTTTGGGGGTTGGTGGTTTGGCCGTTTCGCTGGCCCTGAAGGATACGCTGTCGGATTTTTTCAGTGGGTTGCAAATTTTATTGAGTCAAAAGGTGAAACCGGGGGATTTCGTGGAACTGGATTCCGGAGAACGGGGGTACGTGACCAATATCACCTGGCGCAATACGTCGTTGTTGGAGCGGACAAATAACGTCATTTCGATTCCGAATTCGCGTTTATCATCGGCGATTGTCAAGAATTATGATGCCAAGGATTCGTCCTTTTCGGTGCGTGTTACCGTCGGTGTTGCCTATGACAGCGATCTGGAACACGTGCAGCGGGTTACGTCGGAAGTGGCGCGCAGCGTAATGCAGGATGTGGAAGGCGGGGATCCGAATTTTGATCCTCCGGTTCGATTCTTCGAATTCGGACCGTCAAGCATTAATCTGAAAGTGTATTTCAGGGCCAAGCGGTATGGTGACCAGCACCCTATCATTCATGAATTCATCACCCGCCTGCATAAACGGTATGCGGAAGAGGGAATTGAAATTCCGTTCCCTATTCGAACGCTGATTCACAAAAATACCATTCAGTGAAAATTTGGATTGTTACGGGTCCGTTATTCCTGGGATTGAAACTCCGGAAGGCAAATTAAACGATGAAATTATTGGTAAAACCGCTCAATTTGGAAGTAAAACACCTCTACAAAAATCATTCTCATTACCATGCCGGGGATGCCGGTCTTGATCTGTTCATTGTTCATGAACAGACTATTGATCCCGGTGATACGGCTTATATTCATTTGCAAATTGCCTGTGAGAATACGGAGGGAAAACCGTATCTCCTGATGCCGCGGTCGAGCATTGCCAAAACTCCCTTACGTCTCTCCAATTCCATCGGTTTAATCGACGGTGGTTACCGGGGTGAAATCATCGCGGCTGTAGACAATATTAAGGATGAGCCTTATACCGTGAAACCGGGGCAACGATTGTTTCAGTTGGTTGCTATGGACGGTTCCCCCATCACGGTAGAATTCGTTGAAGAATTATCGGATACCACCCGCGGGGCGGGCGGCTTTGGCAGTACGGGAATGTAAGCGGATTTATCCGCCTGCGTAAGAAACCAGGGGCCATGCCGGCTGGGCTTCCATGATCTTCTCTCGGGAATCGTAATCCTCCTTATTTAATTCCCTTTCAGGGAATTAAATAAGGAGGTGGCTGACGGATAAGATTAGAAAACCTGATCGTTCATGGTCTTCCGACCATGAACCGGAAGGCGCATTATCCCGGCCACGCGGGAAGTGGAGGCTCTTGTAAGGATTATGTTTCTTCATATTTCACCCTGGGCTGGTATTATGGTTGGTTAGTTACTCAGGACTATTTTATGCTTCCCCTTCGGAGAATTCGATCCTGGAGGGAATATACCGGGCTTATACGGAATCCACTTCGGGGCAGATGCACCGAAAACCTGTGGTGGCATTGTACCCGGAAATACATAAACAAAATCCGAAGTATCGTTAGGCGTTGGTGTACTAAGTACAGCATATTTAGCACTCACATTGGAAGAGTGCTAAATATGTATTGATTCAGGGGCGGCAGGCTTTTTAACTTCCCTGCTGCATTTTGCAGTATTATGGTTGGAGTTAAAAATAAATTAATCAACTTAATTCAACACAAGAAAGGTTAGGAGTGTTAAATGAGTCTTAACATTAAGCCCTTAGCTGACCGTGTTGTGGTCGAAGCAATGGAGGCGGAAGACAAATCCGCCGGTGGTATCATATTACCTGACACCGCAAAGGAAAAGCCGCAGCAGGGAACAGTTGTTGCGGTCGGACCCGGAAAAATCAGTGATTCCGGAAATCTGATCAAAATGTCTCTTAAAGTGGGTGATAAGGTGCTGTACGGAAAATATTCGGGCACCGAAGTCACTTATGAGGGAAAAGAATATTTAATCATGCGTGAAAGCGATATTTTAGCAATTCTCTAAAGGAGGTTTAATTCATGGCTAAAAAAATTACGTACGACTTGGATGCCCGAAACGCCCTGAAGTCCGGTGTGGATCAGCTCGCAAATGCTGTGAAGGTTACCCTCGGACCCAAGGGACGCAACGTGGTGATTGAGAAAAAATTTGGTTCGCCTACGGTAACGAAAGATGGTGTTACCGTGGCGAAAGAGATTGAGTTGGAAGATCCCCTGGAAAATCTTGGCGCTCAGATGGTTAAAGAGGTTGCGTCCAAAACTTCGGATGTAGCCGGTGACGGTACAACCACGGCGACCGTTTTGGCCCAGTCCATTATTACCGAGGGAATTAAAAATGTAACCGCCGGTGCCAATCCGATGTCGATTAAACGGGGCATCGATGCGGCCACGGAAGCGATTGTAAAGCATATTAAAAACCAGGCCAAGGATTTGCCGGATACCACGCAAATCGCGCAGGTAGCGACTATTTCCGCCAACGGCGATGCGGAAATCGGCCAGAAAATTGCCGAAGCGATGGAAAAAGTGGGCAAAGACGGTGTCATCACGGTTGAAGAGAGCAAAACCGCTGAAACTTACCTGGAATTCGTCGAAGGTATGCAATTTGACCGGGGTTACTTATCCCCCTATTTCGTGACCAATTCCGAGAATATGGAAGCGGAATTGGAAGACCCGTATATTCTGATCCACGATAAAAAGATCAGCAACATGAA
>JALUTR010000100.1 GCA_027021785.1 Fidelibacterota bacterium
GATCTGACTTCCGGGAATATCGCCTACAAATTGTTGCTTAAATTGAGCAATGCCACCGCGATCGGTCCGATTTTAGTAGGACTTTCGAGACCGGTAAACCTGTTGCAATTTGCGGCCAGCACGGTTCAGGATATTGTCTATATGACAGCGATCACCGTGCTCGATGCACAGTCCCTGGAAAAATAGTTACAATGAGAACAAAATTGGAGAACCGGGATACCGTCGCGACAGTGTCGCGGAAATACCGGAATACCTTTGGTCTCCAAAATCTATTAACCCCGTTGGTGTTGAATACCAACAGAACAGAAAGGGGAATATAATGGCAACCCTATATGATACCCTGAGCGCTAAAATTCCTGACTGGCGCTACGAGGTCAAACAATTACTGGAAGAGAAGGGTGACAACATCATCAGTCAGGTAACCGTAAAACAGGCCTACGGAGGCATGCGTGGTGTTAAAGCGTTGGTCTGCGACACCTCGTCCGTCTCTCCTGAAACCGGTTTGATCATTCGTGGTCGCCCGTTACTGGACATCACGAATATCCTCCCGGAGGAAGTTTTCTACCTGTTGCTGACCGGCGATTTACCCGATGAGGAATCCCTGAAGGATTTGCAGGATCAATTGGCCGAACATAATGATGTTCCTTCTTACGTCTGGGACGTGTTGGAAGCCATGCCGGAGGATTCCCACCCCATGACGATGTTCGACACCGCCATCCTGACGATGGAACGCGAATCGATTTTTCACCGGCGGTACGATGAAGGACTGCATAAGCAGGATTTCTGGAAAGCGATCCTGGAAGACGCCATCCGGTTGGTGGCGAAACTGCCCGGCATCGGCGCCGGAGTGTACCGTATTCGCTTTAAGAAAGGACCCCGGATTGAACCCGACAAAGGGCTCGATTGGGGCGCCAATTTCGCCCACATGTTGGGCATCGAAGATCCGCAAGGTATCCTTAAAAAGCTGATGCGTCTTTATCTCATGCTCCATTGCGATCATGAGGGTGGAAACGTCAGCGCCTTCAGCGCGTTGACGGTGGCATCGGCCCTTTCCGATCCGTATTACGCCGTGTCGGCAGGACTGAATGGATTAGCAGGGCCCCTGCATGGCCTGGCAAACCAGGAATGTCTGAAATTCGTATTGGAAATCAAGGACCATTTCGGAGGCGTTCCTTCCAATGAGGAATTAAGACAATTTGTCTGGGACCGGTTGAACAGCGGTCGCGTAATTCCCGGCTACGGGCATGCCGTTCTGCGTTGCCCCGATCCCCGGTTTACGGCCTTTATTGAATTCGGCAAACAGAATATCCACGGTGATCCGGTGTTCACAATCGTTCAAAAATTGTTCGATGTCGTCCCGCCGGTATTGAAAGAACAGGGGAAAGCCAAGAATCCCTGGCCCAACGTGGACGCCGCTTCGGGATCGCTCCTCTACCATTTCGGGATGACTGAATTCAGCTTTTACACCGTGTTGTTCAGTATTTCCCGGGCGATGGGAATGGTTTCGCAGATGGTCATTAACCGGGCCCTGGGAATTCCCATCACGCGCCCGAAGTCGGTCACGACTAATTGGATTAAGGAAAATGCCTGAGTTTGGAGGCGTGGTAATTCGGGTGTAACAGGACCCGAGTCAACAATTCCGGTCGTTTAATTCGTGCCGGTCGGTATATGCCGACCGGCACGAATTTATTATTACCGCTTAACAGCTCAGTCAGGAATGGAGAAAGATCAAGAGGCAAGAGCCAAGAATCAAGAGCCAAGAACCAAGAACCAAGAACCAAGAACCAATTTTACTGTTGTGTAATCAACATTTAGGTGGTGGAATATTAACCTTTTTTGGTTCTTGGAGTTCGACTCTTGGTTCTTTTCTACTTGAGGCATGGTTTTTTCATGATCCTTGATTAGATTTGCTTCAATATAACACCTGCTCCATGGGAATAAAATTTTCGGCAATATACCTGGTACTACTGGCAATTACGATTGGTATCGAACGCGATATCTACCAGGAGATTCGTGTTTTTGATCCCCAGCCCGCAACCTTGCGGACAATGCACGAGTTGGGGATTCCCCTGGACCACGTGCGTTTCGTGAAAGGTCAATATATCGACCTGGTCGCCCGCGACGACCAGGTAGAGGAATTACTGGCGCGGGGAATTTCATTGGCGGTTTTGGTCGAAGATATGGGTCGCCGGGCCGTAAAACGGTCGGTCCCCGCCGTAAGCCGGGTCTTCCCGCTGGGATCCATGCTGGGAAACTACACTTTTTCCGAAGCGGTGGCACGGATGGATTCACTGGCAGCGCGATATCCACAGCTTATTGCTCCCCGGCAGAGTATCGGGAAATCGATCGAAGGAAGGGATATCTGGGCTTTCAAAGTCTCGGACAACCCCGACCGGGACGAGGATGAACCGGAAGTATTGTTTACCGGTTTGACCCATGCCCGCGAACCGCTGGGAATGATGAACCTTTTTTATTACGTTCAAACCCTGTGTGAAAATTACGGAACGGACGCGGAAGCGACGTTTTTGATCAATAACCGGGAAATGTGGTTTGTCCCTGTTTTAAATCCCGATGGCTATGTTTACAATGAAGATATCTGGAATACGTATCATCGTCCGGGGTACCAGCGAAAAAACCGACGCGATACGGGTTGCGGGAAGGGTACGCAACAGGGCATTGATCTAAACCGGAATTACGCTTTTGACTGGGGTGCGGACAGTATTGGTTCTTCTCCTTTTCCGTGTTCGGAGACATTCCGGGGCGACTCGGCTTTTTCCGAACCGGAAACGGACGCCTTGCGCCGGTTTGTATCGGCACATGATTTTAAAAATATTCTCCATTACCATTCGTATGGCAATGTGCTAATCCACTCGTATGGCGACGGATCGTATCCGGCAGAACCGGACCTTACCACCCTGAGGGAAATCGGAGCTGAAATGACTCGGGAAAACGAATATCCCGTGGGCACCGGTGTGGAACTTATCGGCTACCCGGTAAACGGTGATGCCGTGGACTGGTCTTTTGGTAGTATGGGCTTGCTTTCGTATACCCCGGAAGTGGGTTCGTTTCAGGATAATTTCTGGCCCCCGGAAAACCGTGTCCTACCTCTGTGTCAGAGTCAGTACTATCAGAACAAGGTCTTTTCCTTCGTGGCGGGAAGTGATCCGCTGTTGTACGATTACCGGTTGCCGGCCAGGGTCCCGGCGCCGATGGACACCGTATCGTTTACGTTGATTATTAAAAACCGGGGATTGAGCCCGACCAACGGG
>JALUTR010000101.1 GCA_027021785.1 Fidelibacterota bacterium
GTTATCGCCTTGCGGTACCACAAATAGGGAAAAACATTTTCAACCGCGATTGTGTAACCATACGTGCTCTCGCCTTTTTTTAACCGCTCGGTTGTAATGGTCGGGTGTGTGGCACACCCCCCCAGAAATAAAAGCGCTATGAACGGAACTATCTTACTCACAGTCTTAACCCCGATTTTCTCGGCCTTCCCCGCATTTGGCGGGATTTTCGACGGTAGATAATTCATCAGCAAGAGATTGATAAATTTGTTCCGGATGGTGTGTTCAAAAGAAAAAGCCCACCGCAGTGGACCTGTCCTTATTCAGCCTCCCTCCGGACGGGAAAATCCTTTCCGTTGGGGATGGGAGGGTAAATTAATTACCTGGTTGGTAAAATATTCCGCAATATGGGCTACAATATCGCCCACCGAAACCAGCCCAACCGGTCGATTATCTTTATCCACGATAGGGACATTCCGGAATCCTCCGACATACATTTTATTTAATGCGTACGCTATGGTGTCACTCATTTGAAGCGTTTCCGGATTGGGCGTCATGTATTCATCTACGGTAACCTGATCAAAATCCAGGCCCTTCCCGGTAATTTTCATTAAGATATCACGTTCCGTTAAAATACCCGCCAGGCGATTCCCATCCTCCACCAATACACATCCGACCGACCTCTCCTGGAGTTTTTTAATTGCCTTGCGGAGAGGAACTCCTTTGGAGACAATTACCGGCGGTTTCAATTCGAGGTCGGAGATTGGGGCATTTATCGTTATTCCTTCCTGGAGAGCCGAATCTGTTTCACGCTCCAGGTCATCCATGTGCATCAATTCATCGTCTAATTCACTAACCATACAAATCCTTTCTTTACACGAATTTAGTTTGACCGCATTACAATCACAACAACGGACTACCGGCTATCCGGTACGGGTTATTTCAAATAAATCATTTTACGGCTAAACACAACCGGCAAATAATTGTCCACCTGTGCCTGCAAGGTAAAAAAGTAAATACCGCTGGACCGGTTCTCACCGAACCAAATATAGTGGTAAGTACCCGCATCCATATAGCTATCATCGATAAATGTTTGTACTATTCTCCCGCGGGCATCGGTAACAAACAAACTAATGATAGCCGGTTGAATCAAATCGAAAGTAATCGTCGTACTGGCATTGAACGGATTGGGATAATTCTGGAACAATGCAAACACATCCGGGACATTTAACTGCTCATGTGCCGTTTTCTGCGTACTGTTGGATCTACCCAAAGTAATGTTATCAACTTTTTGCCAGGGACCCTTGTCGGGGATACGACCTTCAACGAGCGAATATTCCGCCGGTATGGGTCGACTCTCCAACGTCTTCCACTCCCCATCCAACATGTATTTTTTTAAATGGACCCAGAAAAATCCGCTGTCGGCCGCCGAAACAGCCCAACTCGAGTCATGGTAACTTTCCTCGAACGTTAAGTCCGGCGTCAGGTCCCACAGCAACGAATCCCCGATAAAGAAACCGAATCGCGTAAATTGATCGGTCGCGCCAGCGATTTCAATTGCCAGCGTTTTCGTTTCGGCGGAGAAAACCACCTCGTTCAACCAGACTGTTTCTTTCGGCAGACTTACTTCAAAAGTCGGCGCGGTAACCGAATCCATGAAACAATACTCGTTCTCGAGGGAAAGCATCAATAGACCGTTTCGTTTCATAACCGGTACGGATTGAATAATATCCATACCATTCACCACATCGATAGTCATCCAGGTGTTCGGAATATCCACTTTAACCAGGGTTCCCGCCCGGATATCGGAAGTGACGGCAATGTTCAGGTGTTCTTCCCGATTGGTCACATACAAATTGCCGAAATCCAATCGCAGGGGATCGACGATCAACAAATCAACCCGAATCGCATCTTCATCAACCTTCTGTTTCACAATTCGGATGGGATCGGATTGGTCCAGGAAGTCACCGGTGACGGAATAGTCGTCCGCCAATTCCTGCCAACGAATTGCGACACGATCCAGCAAATCCTCTTTCCAATTTTGCCACTCTTTCGGAGTCAGGAAGAATCCGTTGCGCAGGTAGGGTTCCGTTTCCGTTAAGAGGTAGTCCAGTTCTTCCGATACGCTGCGGACAAAATCCGCTCGGACGATGAATTGACAACGGGGAAACGCATATAAAGGAACACCCTGCAACCAGAAATATGGTCGCAGGGTGTCTCCGATTAAACTTTGACTCACACTTTCGGCAACCGCCGAATCCACACCCGTGCCATAAGACAAAATGGTTTTTTCGATCGTGGAAACAACGAAATCATCCAAATTGTCTACGGTTCGAAGATAGGCCATCTCTCCCAACGAATCTCTTTTGGACAACAATATGCGGCTGAAGGGCGGTGTTTTTTGGGAACTGGTGTATGTAATACCATTCGTCCCTATGAGTTCGACGCGGTAGAAATAACGTTTATCCGCCGTTACCAGTGTGTCGAGATACCGTCCTTCGGTGTCATTTACCTCGGCCACGATTTCAAATGAATCATACAAGTTGTCCGACCGAAGAACACGAACCTTTTCCGGCATTATACCGGACGGTTGTGACCACACCAGAAGAACGGACGCCGCCCCGGCGTACGTTTCCAGAACGAGGGCGTCGTCAACCACAATAGGCACTTCCTCCCCCGGCAACAGGGTGATTGAGACAATTATCCCAAGGAATAATATGATTTTAATTTGATTCATAAGAAGAAGACCGGGCGAAGCTCAATTTGAGGGTTTTTTACATGGAAGGCAAGGGTTTTTCTAAAGAAGATACCAACATTTCCGTGAAAAACGACATGAAACATTTATTTTCTAAACTTGGCTTGCTCTGACAGATATTTACGTTAATTAAATACTGCCTTATTCTTGATACATCCGTACCGAAATATAAATATTATTGGGGAATCATTTTGCCGGTATATTTCCATTTGTATAAAGGGGAATTTGCCCAACTCAGGAAAAATCAGTAACAAACATCCCTTAAAAATCTATTTCAGCAGGGTTATTTTTCGTGTAATAAAGCCCTTGTTCCAGTTCAACCGGAGCAAATACACACCCGAGGAATGCCCCTTCCCATTCCATTCATACTCATAATTCCCCGCCGGTTTATCACCCCTCAGCAACACGCCGACCTGTCTGCCGGTAATATCGAATACCGATAGCTGAACAAAGCCGGATTCGGGAACCTCAATCGTAAATTTAGCCGTCAGTTTAAAAGGGTTTGGGTACACGGGCGATAAAG
>JALUTR010000102.1 GCA_027021785.1 Fidelibacterota bacterium
CCACCGTGGCGGAAGAATACGATTACCTGATCGGACGGCATCACGGCACACAGGTCGAAGAATATCGAATCGAAGACGCGGAATATCTCCTGGTTACTTCGGGGACCATTACCGGGACCACCCGCATCGTGGTTGACCGGTTTCGCGACCAGGGAATACCCCTGGGACTACTGAAGATCCGGACCTTTCGACCTTTTCCGTCGCAAGCCGTCCGCAATGCCGTCGCGCATGTAAAAAAGATCGGTGTTATCGACCGTAATATTTCCTTCGGTTCCTGCGGAATATTTTTTAACGAAATTAAAGCGGCCCTGTACAACGCGGAGGTTCATCCCCTGATCAACGGTTACGTGGCCGGCCTGGGCGGGCGGGACGTAACCCCATCGGTAATTACCGATATTGCCCAGCATCTGATTAAAAGCAAACACGACGAAGACTTAGTCTGGATAGGAGTCAAAAAATGAGCCAGATTTCCTTTGAAATTCCAGGTGAAGAAATTATGGGTTCAGGGCATCTGGCCTGCCCCGGTTGCGGCGCTACCATGGCCATGCGCTACGCGTTAAAAGCCTTGGGACGCAAAACCGTCGTCGTGATTCCGGCCTGTTGTTGGTCCATTATTGACGGGGCCGCCCCTTACTCCGTCCTTGGGGTTCCCGTTTTCCATACCGCCTTTGAAACGGCTGCCATCACCGCTACCGGCATCAAAGCCGGTCTTGTGGCACAAGGAAAGACAGATATTAACGTGCTGGCCTGGGCCGGTGACGGAGGCACTTTCGATATCGGTTTTCAATCCCTTTCCGGGGCCGCGGAAAGAAACGAAGATATCATCTACGTCTGTTACGATAACGAAGCGTACATGAACACCGGCATCCAACGCAGCTCGGCCACCCCCCAGGGAGCGTGGACTACCACAACACCGGTTCAAAACCCAAAATCGCGACCTAAGAAAAACATTGTCGACGCCCTGGCGGCGCATCACATCCCGTATATTGCCACGGCTTCCGTATCGTACCCGGAAGATTTCATTCGCAAATTGCGCAAGGCGAAATCCATGAAAGGCATGCGTTTCCTTCACATTCTCTCACCCTGTCCTCCGGGATGGAAATCGCAGGCGGAAGATTCCGTAAAAATTGCCCGGCTTGCCGTTGAATGTTGCGTTTTCCCCCTCTACGAGGTACATGATGGTCGGCGGTACAATTTGACCCATAAACCGAAATGCTTGCCGGTAAAAGAATACTTAACGTTACAGGGGCGTTTCAGACATTTAACCGATGCCGACATTGAAATGATACAGACCGAGGTTGATCACAACTGGCAAACCCTGCAAAGAAAGGTGGAGTTTTCCACGGAAATTGATGTCCGGCCGGATGTCCCGGCTCAGGGGATAACGGAATAATGGATATCAGAAACCGGCGTATTCTTGTGTTGGGGGGGTGGGGGTTGGTTGGCATGGCGATTCTTCGTCGTCTCGTCCAACGCAATCCCAGGGAAATCATCATCCTGTCTTTGAAAGAGCGGGAAGCGCGGGAAGCTTGCGCCCAAATAAGGAAAGAGGCTCCCGGGGTAAATTTCATACCGGAATGGGGCAATATTTTCGTCCGTTCGGCCCTTAAGGATCTGGACCGGGACCAACTCCTGACTAATCCGAAATATCGTCTTCAATTACTTTCTGATACAATGGAGGCTTTCGATGAGGAAATCCTCGCGGCGTCTTTCCTGCAACAGGTTATCGGTAAATACAAACCCCATATTATCATCGACGCGGTGAATACGGCCACGGCCCTGGCCTATCAGGACGTGTACCGGGGTTATTATAACCTCAAAAGGGAAATGGCGGGAGCCGGCGACCGGAACGAATACACTCCTCAGCTTTCCGCTGAAGTCCAAAAAATGATGACCACGCTGTATGTTCCTCAAATTATCCGCCATATCCAGATTCTGCACGCCAGTATGGTCGAAAACAAAACGGCCGTGTATATCAAGATCGGCACCACCGGAACGGGCGGTATGGGTTTGAACATTCCGTATACCCACAGCGAAGAGCGACCTTCCCGGGTATTGTTGAGCAAGTCCGCCCTGGCCGGGGCACATACCATGTTATTGTTTCTGATGAGCCGGACACCCGGCGGGCCTATCTGCAAAGAAATCAAGCCCGCGGCCGCCATTGCCTGGAAAGGGATTCAATTCGGTGAAATCAGGAAACACGGAAACCCGATCGCGCTGTATGACTGTCCCCCGGAAAAAGCCGAAACACTGGATAAAGAGTTTAATTTCGGAGGACAGAAAAAATGGGAAGCCCTGGGGGAAACACTGAAATCGGTTTATATCGATACCGGTGAAAACGGAATATTTTCCCTGCCGGAGTTCGAGACCATTACTTCCGCCGGGCAAATGGAGTTCGTCACCCCGGAAGAAATCGCTGAAAATGTCATTATGGAAATCATCGGCGACAGTACGGGACACGATATAATCAACGCCCTGGACAATTCCATTATGGGGCCTACTTACCGGGCGGGATATATGCGTCATCACGCCCTTGAAAAAATGCAGGATTTGGAAAAGAAACACGGTGTGGAAAGCATTGCTTTTGAAATCCTGGGGCCGCCGCGATTATCCAAAATACTATATGAAGCTTATATCTTAAAAAAAGTGTGCGGTGAGCTGAAATGTATCCTGACCCGGGGACCGAAACAATTAGCCGATCAGGTGGAAACATTGATTCGGCGGGACCGGCACCTACGCTCACATATTATTTCGATCGGCATTCCGATTCTGATGCGCGACGGAAAGCGCCTGCTCCGCGGGCCGGAGGTTAAGATTCCCGCTCAATTAGGCCGCCTTTCCCTGACAATCAATCCCAAGCGCCTGAACGAATGGGCCGATGCCGGATGGGTTGATCTGCGGGAAGAAAACATGAAATTATGGCAGGAAAGAATAACAAAAATACTGCATTACGTTGACAGCCTGCCCCCCGACGATACCAGTTCCCGTTACCATCACGGAATCCAATACTGGAATATTCAACAACCCATGAATATCGGTAAAGTCACGGCCTGGATTTTTATGAATGAGGATAAGGGGTTACGGGTTAAGGGCTAAACAATACACCCCTCGTTCCCGATCTGGTGTCTGTGACAGAGGCAGGATCCGTAACGGGAAACTGATGCGTGTCGGAACGTAGTGGATATCCCGACGAAGCGCAGCGACTGCCGGGGAAACGCGATGCGTGAAACGTGATGCGTGATGCGTGATG
>JALUTR010000103.1 GCA_027021785.1 Fidelibacterota bacterium
GTGATGTCCGGCGAGAATGGCGACATTGACGGAGGCCGGGTTGTTTTCGAACTGGTATAAATAGGCCGCCACAGGCCAGATATCGTTTTTGATGCCACCGTCTGTATTTAACACCACGGTCGAGATCCCCTGGGAGGTAAGGAATTCAGCCGAGCGATCCTTGATGAGATTCTCGGCAGAGCGGTTACGCAAATCAATAAATCCCGGGGTCACGTAAGCCTGCCGGGCATCGATGATGTAGTCGGCGGTTGCGGAGCCAAGACGTCCGATAAACACGATACGGCGATCTCGAATGGCAATATCCGCCCGCCGCACGCTCTCGCTTTTTCCGTCGATAAGGTTAGCGTTTTTAATAATTACATCGTAATGGACGGCTTTTTGACAGCCTGAAAGCCATCCCGTTGCCCCAATCAGGAGTGCAATCGATGTTAACCAGCGAAATCGTTTCATGGAACCGCCGAGTTGGTTAATGCCTATTTTTGTGTCACAATTATTAATTCGGCTCCTTTAACGGGAAATTGTTCAAATTCCGGCGATCATTTCTTAAAAAAATGCAACATTTCAAGGGAAAAGCAAAAGGATTTTAACAAAGAGTATTTACCCGGTCTCCTGGTAAAAAACACCAGGCACCTTCGATTGAAAACACCAGTTATTCCGATGAAAGTCAAGAGAAATTTCATATTGTTTATGAAATTTTATTTGTTTATTTTTCTTAGCCCCCAAACAGTTTTAGAAGGAGCAGGAGCCTTGATCCCGAGTATGACGAAATATTCGTCTTGGGACGAGGCCTGTTCCTTTCTTTTTTTATACTGTCTTCTGGAGATGGGGGCTTCGTCATCATAGTTTTGCAGGCGTCGGACATTAGAGGGTTTATTTTTTTGTTGTTTTGGTTTGGATTTCAGTTGATTTCGAAGGTCGATTTCAGGATTAAACGGCGTTTGGTTTTTCAGCATGGCATAAACGATGCGCAGGACTTTATGCATGCAGACGCCAATAGCGGCTTTTTTGTGCATGCCTTTGGCCAGGGAGCGTTGATAGACGGCTTTGATAACCGGATTGGTGCGGATGGCATTAAGTGTAATCATGTACAGGATTGCCCGTGCTTCAGCTCGGCCTCTTTTACTCATCCGCACCGCACCTACGGTATCGCCACTTTGTTTGTACACGGGATGCAGCCCAAAATAGGAGGCCAGATGCTTTTTGGTGGGAAACCGGGAGATATCTCCGATACAGAGCAACAGGCCGACCGCCGAATATACTCCGATGCCTATAAAAGTTTTTAACAGGTCTACTTGCTCCTGGGCTTCCTGATAATGGTTTTCCAGAAACGCCTTTTTCTGGTTGATTTTCGTGGTGATCTCCAAAATGTCTGTGGCCAGATCGCCCAGAATTTCTGCTGAGACGGGGTCATTGTATCCAATGCCTTTTTGAATGCGAGACAGAATAATTTGGGCCTTACGGGACGGAATATAGGGAATGTCACCGATTCCCTTTTCACCGGCCTCTTTGAGCTGTTTATATCCCGGATAGCGCTCCACAAGCTTGAGGAGCCATCTGGGGCTTCCATTGCGACAAAAGGACAAAAGCTCTGGCATCGCATCATAGAGTTGGGCTTCGAACTGATTGAGGAGTTGGGTTTTCTGTTTGATTAACATCTGGATCGCCGTCCATTGCCGTCTCAGCATGGGATAATCGCCCTCATCGTAGCGGACTTTCTCCGGATGCTCGATCTGATACAGGGCAATGTCTTTGGCGCTAATGGCATCGGTTCTGTTGGATTGCCCATTGGCCTTGCTGTTGTACGTAATCCACGCCGGGTTGATGCGGGCTACATGAATAGGCAGGCTTTTGGCATAGGACTTCAAACACCTGTACCAATGGTTTTCATAGCCACCGGTGCTCTCCACGGCCGCATACAACGTGGCTTGCGGATGGCTGGCAAAGAAGTCCTTTAAGTAGGCCAAAAGCCGTTCGTGTCCTTTGGCGGTGTCATCGAGCTGAAACCCGTCATCGATCTGCTGTTTGGCCGCATCCAGGATGATGAAATCCGCGTAGCCCTTGCTGACATCAATGCCCATGTAGTAGTTCGGCATATCGGCCTCCTTTGTGTTACAGTGAAGGAGACTAAAACGGATTATAATATTGGCCAGGAAACATCAACCTTGTTTAAATCCGGCGTCATAAAAAATGCGCCAAGTTATTCCACGACTTTTCCTGGCAAATGCATAGACTGGTGTACGGGTTCTTAAGACCCAAGGCACATTCATGCTCCTTGCCAGAAAGATGCAAAGAAATCACCGAAAAAGCAGCATCTTTTGAACGAGTTATAACTCTTCCTGCAAATTTAATATACAAGGCACTTTGAAAGTGCCTGGTGTTTTCTATCGCAGGTGCCTGGTGTTTTTACCCCCGCATGTTGCGCATTTTGGCTGAATCTGCTTGATTCCGGCTCACGAATCCTTTACCTTTCAATACATTGAATCACAATGCCTTAAACCATCAATCTGGATAGCGAGGAGGAAGGGCCATGCGCCGCTTAACATGGGTTGCCGTTGCCTGGATGTTTCTTTCCTGCAGCGCCGGAACGGAATACGATGTACTGATTAAAAATGGATGGATCTATGACGGCAGCGGAAAACCACCGGTAAAAGGAAGTGTTGCCATCCTAGCGGACACCATCACTGCCGTGGGAGAAATTAAAAACGCCAGAGGCAAGATCGAAATCGATGCCGAGGGCAAGGCTGTGTCTCCGGGTTTTATTAACATGCTGAGCTGGGCAACCGAAACCCTGATTGTTGACGGCCGCTCACAAAGCGATATACGTCAGGGGGTGACCCTGGAGGTGTTTGGTGAAGGCTGGTCCATGGGGCCGCTGAACGAGGAGATGAAGCGGCAGGAGCTGGAATCCCAGGGCGATATCAAATACGACATCGAATGGACCACGCTGGGAGAGTATCTGGAATTTCTGGAAAAGAAGGGAATTTCACCCAATGTCGCATCCTTTGTCGGAGCCACGACCGTCCGGATTCACGTGTTGGGCTATGAAGATCGCGAGCCCACGGAAGAAGAGATGGAAAAAATGCGGCAACTCGTGAGACAGGCCATGGAGGAAGGCGCCCTCGGAGTGGGTTCCGCCCTGATTTATGCCCCGGGCTTTTATGCAAAAACCGAAGAACTTATCGAGCTGTGCAAAGTCGCAGCTCAATATGGCGGTATGTACATTTCCCATATGCGGA
>JALUTR010000104.1 GCA_027021785.1 Fidelibacterota bacterium
CATTACAACAGAAAGCACTGGACTTGTTAAGCGTAAAGCTATAATGTACCCAGTACAGACAAACTGAAATTTGCTGTTTTATCAGTAATATCAATAGGTTTGCGAATTAATCCAGGGGGAACTTCAGTTTAAGGCCACTTCTAATTCAATTTCGCTTATGTTTACTGTTAATGTTCTTGGCTATTGATGTATAGCGTATGTAACTACTTCGTGGTATTTGTCATGGAGAGGACTTTGCGTTGCTCCCTTCTCTCCCCTTGAGAGAAGGGCTGGGGATGAGGATTCGGAACGAATATCTCGTTGTTGTAAGCATACACCGACTGCCACCCGAGCTGCCGCTCCAGGTACTCGGCCGTGGTCTGCTGGACAAGGGTGTCTTCGGTGTATGCGTTGTATGTCATAAACTTATCCCACCCAATAAATCTTGGTTATCCGGTAACATGGCCCGTTTGGCCCCTTTCCGGCCTCTTTGATGCTGTCTCGTTTGTCGTGTTCATGTCGTGTTCATGTCGTGTTTTTGGCGCATTCCTGGCACATTCCGAAGACTGTGTTTTCGTCTGGATATCATGCCTATCCACTACTCTTTGTCCGATTCGCAGGTGGCATATTTGGCGCATTTCCGGCATATTTCTTCACAAGCTCATAGCGGACACCACGCCCACGACCTATTTGTCGTATAACGCCCTTGGCAATAAAATCTTTAAGATCATAACCTGCAGTTCTCCGAGGGCAATCTACGAAGCTCATATACTCGCCAATTGTAATCCTGCGTTGTTTCTTCAAGCGGGGTAAAACACGGAGTTGGCGTTCATTGAGATTCATCGTCACAATCACTTCCGTCGTCAGCCAATCCCGCCATAGTGTCACAACGAAATGCGGCCCGGCAGTCTTCAATCATATCCGTTGTGCCGGTTCCAACTTTCTCCGCGTACTTGATCTGGAACAGGGGTTCGGCGATCAACGGGTTGCGCGGTATCGGACCATGCGGCTGTCGCAAGAGGTCGGGGGTCAGCCCGGGCGGCAGTTCACCGGGGTTCCATACCTCGACCCTATCTGCAAAGACGATGACCTGGACAAAACCGTTGTGGTCGTACTCCACTGGACCACCGGCGTTCTTGTCTCCGTAGACGCCACCGAGATTAAACAGGTCTTCTTCATGGATCGTTTTCCTTACATTTTTTAGTATATTGGCCCCACACCAGATCTTCACAGGCAGATCGTCAAGCTTCATGCCCTTCTCGAGCATACCCTTGCGGTACTCTATTATCTGTTTCAGCTTCTGGATCATGCAGTCAGAGGCCTTTTCATGTATTCACCCATTCCTGACAGAGGACCTCGGTTTGCTCAAGCACCAATTCTGTCGCGCGTTGTTGCATGTCCGGCGGGTAACCGTGTTTGCGCAGAATGCGCTTCACCAGAACACGAATTTGAGCACGCGCGTTTTCACGAACCTGCCAGTCGATAGTCACACTCTGCTTCACGCGGTCAACCAGTTCCTGCGCCAGAAATCGGAGTTGTTCGTTGCCCATCACATCCCGAGAGCTCTGATTTTCAGCCAACGCGTCGTAAAACGCCACTTCATCAGCGGAATCAATCGAGAGCGGCTTGTTCAAGGACGGATTCGTTCATGCCGGTGATCATTCCGATATTTCCTTTATGCGGTAAGAACCCGTCTTAGGGGCGCCGATGAATTCGATGATTCCGTGCTTCTTCAAGGCCGCGATATCCCTCTTTGCCGTCTTTTCCGTTACCTTCCAGCGCGCAGCCATATCAGCGGCCTTCACTTTATTTCCTGCGCCGAGCTGGTTCAAAAACCATTGCTGCCTCTCGTTTACAGGGACATTTACAGGGACATTTACAGGGACAACCGGCTCGGGAGCAACCTTGATTTCAGGATGCGGGTAAAAGATTACACGGAACGCCGATCCCAGCTCCTGCCAATCAGGAGAGGGATATCCACCGTTTTGACACGATTCTATTACCCTCCTGTACCCACTGCCCCATTCCTCCATGAGTCCCAGCTCGCGGAAAACACGGGCAATGACCCGGTTACGAATCTTGCTTACGCCGCTTCGAAAGTCGTCCATGGTCATACCAAACGGCAACATGCCGGGATTTTGAACCTCCATCCTGTCGGAGTAGATGGCAACAAATATGTGCATTCCAGTCAGGGAATAATCGGCATGGGCAATCGCATTTATGATTACTTCCCGGATAGCCACTTCCGGATACTCCGGGATATCCTCACGCCGCATGGTTCCAATTCGCGCAGCCATGCGGGTATTTCGGCGGATAAACCGCGGAACTTCGTCTATGGAGTCAAACACACTTCCTTCCATGTCCAGGCGGTCGACAAAATTCGTCCTGTCCGTCCCCTGGAATCGCGCGCAACTCACCCGCGCATCAGGAAAATAATTCTTGCGGACCTCACTGCGTCCAAACAAAATAAGCCCCCCATTGGAGACAACCAGTTTCCCGGCATGACGCACCAGTACGTCCAGAGTTTCGAGCTTACGGTTATCAACGGTACGGCCGACCGAAGCAAAAGCCTTTTTTATTCGCTGCATATCCAGTTCGCGCACGGTTACATCGGGAAGAGGTGTCTGGTCAAATGTAAGACCGGCAAAACAGCGGGACATCTCGGACAGCAGTTCGCTGCCGGCTCTGCGGTTGGTGGAGCCGAGTCGCACATATACGCCCTTTTCAGGACCTTCTCCCTTCAGGTAAAACGGACCCTTCCAGTGGGGAACCGTGACTACAAGCAGTGTTTTTCCTTCATATGTGCTGATTTCAATCTCTGGCAGCATCGATGGCCTGATACCGTCAGCAATTGCACTTGTCAGACGTTCTTCCTCGTGGAGGGCGTCGCCTACCCCAACGACCCTTCCATCATTGGTACGGCCGATAACAAGCGTGCCGCCGGCTGTGTTGGCAAAGGCGACCAGCGTCTTGATTATCGGCTTCAGAGAAGAAAGATCGCGTTTGAACTCAAGCGTTTTCCCCTCAGACTGAGAAAGCAGTTTCGTTAACAACATTGACATTCAACCTTTCGAATACTGCTGTAGGCTTCACCGCCTGCCTGTGCGTAACCGCACGCAGACAGGCCGTTGTTTGAGGCGTGGGCCTGGACGAATTTCACGGCGGAAACGAACATGCCGCCCGAACCGCAGCAGGGGTCGAAGACACGGCCCTTGTAGGGCTCAATCATCTCGACCAAGAGCTTGACCACG
>JALUTR010000105.1 GCA_027021785.1 Fidelibacterota bacterium
TCAGGTTCGTTTGCAGAAATTGTGCCTGTTAAATCCGGAGTAGCTGCTGAAGTATCCGCTGGAAGAAAAATTACAGTTGAGCTGTCGCTCCGTGCAATAGGCGGTGTTAAATCTTCCGGCGGAGGAGCTACAATTGCCTGGCTTTCCGGTTCAGAAACAGATGAGTTAATGGTGTCAGGAATACTATTGAAACTACCTGTCACCGTTTCCCGGGCTGATAGAGCGCTCATGCATAAACATAATGCTATGATGAATCTTACCGGATTATTCCTTTCTTTTATGTGCATTCGGATCACTTAATCAGCACCATTTTTCGAACCTTCACAACGCCCGGAGCGCTCATCCGATAGATATATACACCTGACGCTGCCGATACACCGCGGTTGTCTGTCCCGTGCCACTCAATACGGTTGTATCCTATTTCATGGAAACGGTTTACCAGCGTCTTCACCTCCCGCCCCCTCAAGTCATAAATGACAATCCGAACTCTGCCTGGCACTGCGACTCCGTACCGGATCGTTGTTGTTGGATTAAAGGGATTGGGATAATTCTGAGACAAGGAGAATTCCTTGGGAATTACGGACTGAATCTCAGCTATCTTTTTACTTACGTATCCGGATTCACCGGCAACTAATGAATAACGGCGGGAATACTCTTCCGGGTACCGCTCTATGGTAAATGAACCATTATTCATTACATCATAGTTATTACCATTGGTACGATCCACCAACACAATTTCACATCCAGATGGTATAGAACCGGAAAAATATGTTGAAACGGTCAGGACGCCATGGTTTCCTTTTACATCGAGTTCCAGTTCCCAGGTGCCGTTTATCTCATCTGTTGAGCGGAATTCTCTCGACAACTTCCGTAGGCCTTTTTTCCAGCCTTGTTCCAGAATCGACAAAGAAATATAATCTCCCGGGCTTACCGGCTTTGGATAATCAAACGCGTCACATTCTTCCGATGCTGCCGGATGCCTGCCTGCCGTCGTACCCAAGTCTGCAAAACCCTCACCGGATACATCAAGTCTAATCATCCATCCTTCCGTATTACCGGTTAACCTGGTAAGAGGGCCATCCGGCTGATTTAGCGGATCAATAACCAAAGTCTGCTCTTCTGCCAGACGATTGAAAATCGCATAAGCGCCCCAGGGTTTCATCATGTTTATCAACTCAGGATTCCATCCTTCGCCACCGTAGTCACCATAGCTGTAAAGTCCCGTAAATCGTGATGAATCAATTGCTATTTTCACCGGGAACAGGTAAGGCGAACTGATAAGATTCCAACCAGGCAAAAGTTTTACAGAAGTACCGGTTAAATCCGATGAAAGACCGTTACCCAGATCAAAGGATACGGTATCGACCACCCACTGATTAAGCCAATAGCCATTCCCCGGTGTTAATGTTAAAGCTTCTTTCCATCCTAACCCATCCCATTCATACAGTCGCCATCTGTATTTGCCGCCGGCCCCCAGAGCGGCGTTGAAAATAGACGAAACCGAGACATTTTCAAGGTCCGACGGCGCCGATACCATCCGCCATATTTTCTGTTGAATACCATCAGGATAAAGGCTGGCATCCATGTTGCTTGTAATCACACCGTTCGGTATCCGCACCGGGATGGAGGCTGTGTCGGTCACCAAGGTGTTAGCATGTACATCCATAGCCCGGATGTAGTATGCCACGCCTTTATATGAAACCACATTACCCGGAATCACCGCGCTGAAAGTCCCCCCAGCCCTACCGTACACGGTCGATTCCATGGGTATCCCTTTAAAGAGACCGCCTCCTTCAGCAAAGTAAAGCGCCGTCGTATCTACTTCAAGAAACCCGGGAAAGCTATATACTATTCCGATACTATCGCCCTCTTCCGGTGGGTTATCGGCATAATTCGACAAAGTATCCAATGTGGTCACCGGTCGCACTATTACTGTTGCCGTATCCGACACGGAATTCAGTTCACCGTCACTAACTATCAGCATAAATAAATAAACGCCCTCCTCATCCGGAGCTGTAAAAGAGGCAATTGATCCATCTATGGTCAAGTCAATATCTGTATCGGATGACCATTCATATATCAATTCATTTTCTTCAATGTCAAAAGACCCCCTTCCGTCTAGTGTTACCTCCATCCCGCTGATGACGGTCTGATCATCTCCGGCATCAGCAATCGGTGCATCGTTCATGCTCCGAATCGTCAGTAATAACGTATCCATAGCCGATAAGCCGGTCGTATCAGTTGCCTGAACACGTATCCGGATATCACCAGCATAATTCAGGGAGGGATAAACAACCAGGGCCGTAGAATCTGTTCGACTCCCACTATTGTTCCTTGCGTTAACTGACAGATTGACCGGGGCTAACGGCGCTCGCGGGAATGTTTCTTTGTATAATTTTTTACCACTCAATCCATTGATGTTAACATCCCCTGGAGATTTAAGGTCGGATCGTTTCAAAGTATAAATTTGTCGATGATTCTCAGGTAGAGAAGTGACTGTATTTATAGTAATTGAACCCACGAACAATGAATCAAGACCATTGTCCAATGCATCTGCCATAAATGACAATTCACTATCATCTACATCGTCAAAATATGCCTCCAGGCCTGGAATAATGACGGCGCCATAATCATCTTCATAAATGGTCACATCCGGTAAAGCTATACTGACCTCCGGTGGATCATTCACACCATTGATCACGAAATTCACATCATCCCAAACTCTTAAAACCGGATATGATATGTTCGTGGCAATAAACCGGATCGTTTCACCCCCAAACCAATCTTCATCAGGAGGCAATACATTTACTACATTCCCCGAATCAATGGTAACAATCAGTTCCTGTTCCCCTGAATAGCTCCAGGTAACCAGGTTGGTTTCCGGTTGTACCAAATAATCATCAAGATCGAAGTAAGCGAAAGACTCACCTTCATCGATGGTCTGATCGGAAATTTCAGCCATAACCGGAGCTATAGCAGGGATGACAGTGAACATAACCAGGGATGAGTCCGAATACTGGTTTCGCGTTTCCGTATCAAGTGCGATAAAATGAACAGCCTCTGTGCCGGACCAGGATAAATTCATCGTACCTATATGAGCTACATTACTGCTATCAATAGAGATCGATAGATTTGCGGCTTCCATCTGAAAAGGATTATCAGGGGTTCCAACAACATTATTACTGAAAAATTCAATTTTTTCTACAACAGAAATCACGTCTCCGAAT
>JALUTR010000106.1 GCA_027021785.1 Fidelibacterota bacterium
AATCGTGTGATTCAATTCGGTATTATTCCTGAAAATGACCCTTACCTTGTCGCCCTTGTTGACGCGTATTTCGGGTCCCGGGATCTGATTATTAAACGCCAGCGTATGGAATTTGAATCCGGGCACCACCTCCTGTTGATAGATATCAATGGCCAAACGGAACTCTTTCACATCGCCCTTCATCACCGGTTCCAGCGGTTTTGGGAATCGCTCCTTATTGGCGCTTTTCGCGGAATTCGACAACAGCACCTTTGGGAAAAGCACCGTTGTAGACATGAGACCTGTGGTTTGAATAAACTCTCTTCTGTTCATTTAATACCCCCCTGTTTTTTTATTCTTTTCTCTTATCGCGCATGTTTCCCTTACCTTTCCCCCGATGGCAATCTGTGAACGATGATCTTAGTCCCCATCGAAATGTTCCTCCGCATCAATGTCGTTTTCCCCCGTGGGATCAGGATCGTCATTATCTTCATGTATTTCTGTTGTTTTTTTAACGCCCACGCCGTACTCATATACCAGCCTGGCACCCCGATCGGCCCCAAACATGAGTAATCCCGAAAGAAACACCAGGACAACCAACCGGTATAACCCCTGGCGTGAACTTTTAATAAATTGAAATACTATCGCGGCTAAAACCGTAAACGCGGTGAACCAGATCATAACATCGCGATGACCGTGAACATAATCGTGCCCCGGCGTGTCGTGTCCCAGGGAATCTGACGCCCAGTAGCCGGTAATTAAGGTCACGACCGCGCTGATGGCGGCCAGGTTTAATAATACCCCGGCCATGTCTCCGTAAACGGGTTTCTTATACACTTTATGAACGATCTCCGCCAATAATGCCAATAGGGTTATCACGATCGGGAAGTGAACGAACATTGGGTGCAGGTTCAAAGTTGCCTGAAGTCCTGGTAAAAATTCCATATTTTCTCCTTAGTTACACATTACGATAACATAATTCATTTTAGAGGAGGGGTGACGGCAGAAGGAACCCGAATTAATAGCCATCACCCCTTTGACATGTACATCCTCCGCAGGATTCGATAGAATATTCCAGCTATTCAAAGTCAACCGTCGCAGTAACTTGCACTCGACAAGATAACTGAGAAATTTCAGGATTATCATTCGATTCTTCTTTTCGGAGGAGTACACTGGATCGCCACATAAACTCAGTTATTGCTCATCTTTTTCGGGATGATGCTCCGCTTTACCGCCGCTACCTCCCATACCGGATTTATCGCCCATCATGCCGCCCATTTTTCCTTTCATCATACCACCTTTCATTTTTCCGTCCTTCATCATTTTTTCGCATTTCGCATCATCGGATCCACTGGTCATCATTTTATCGCATTTATCGCCATGCATTCTACCCGACATCATATTTTGACAACCTTGCATTTTATGCATCTGTTGCATCATTACCATTTGAGCCGTGTTGGGTTTGGCGAAATAGCCGTCTTCCCAATACCTTACCGTGTAATACCCGGTACAGAGAATCGCGATAAATGCGACAATGATTATGAAATAACCAATAAACGTTCCAAAGCCCTTCAAATTACCGGCTTCATCGTTCCGTGTTTTCAACAGAACCCAAAAACCGATTCCCAGGGCGATTAATTCCAGCGCAAACGCTGCATCTGCTTGAAACATCATGATCTGCCTCCTGACTGTTTTATTTTGTTAAGAATGTTGCAAAGATACCATTATCAACCTGGCTGCCGAAATCGGCCATGCCGGACAACATCATTGTCCCGTCATGATTGGCGGTTTGCATGCCTTCCATCAGGCAAATGGTATACATTGTCGAATCCATCAAGGCGGAATCGGGCTGGAAAGTCATCATCGTGCTGTCACTGTTCCAGTTAAATGTCCCTTCCACACCGGTCATCATACCCATCATCGGCATTTCCGTCAATTCACCTTCATGCAATCCAAATCGTGATTCACACGATTCGGCATCCATGGAACGGTTGTATTCAATGTTTATCGCCGTCGTCGTTTCAACGTTGGAGGCTCCGTCGGCGGGATAAACGGTTAATATTTTCGGCAAACTTGTTTTTTCCGTCGTAAAGCGGGAAATAATTCCATCCGTCATCTCCATCCCGTGTCGTTTCATCCCGGATATCATCATTCCATCTCCGTGGCTGTCCTTGGCCATCATCCCCTCTTGCAGGTAAATCGAATACATGGTAGAGTCCATCAGCAGGGAATCGGGATGAAACGACATCACTGTCTGATCGGCATTCCAGGTAAATTCCCCGTGCATTCGTCCCATTATATCCGCGGGAATCGTATCCAGATCACCGACGAACAACCCAAACCGCGACTCGCAGGAAGACTTATCCATCGGTTCGTTAAACTGTACCAGTACATTGGTCGTCCTGGCCACATTAGCGGCTCCGTCCGCAGGCGAAATCGCGACTATCTCCGGGCCTGCCTCTCCTCCATCATCGGCGCAACCGGCCAAAAATATCGTGGTAAGCGTAAGTATGCCGGAAATAACTATTTTATGATTCATTTGCATACCCCTTTTTTCATCGTTATTATATTTATATGTTTCAAATTTAACCGACATAATGGCCGTATAAGTCCTTTATCAAACGGATTACATCGTTCGCGGGAACGCCATTTTTGAGATTTTTTTCAATAAAGGTTTTTGTTGTCACCGCGACGGAACAGGTGCAAATCGCAAGATTCCGTTCGTTACACGATCCACAGGAACAGGCAAATTGTTTCGCAATATCCATCGTAGCAAGATTGAATACTATCGGTGTTGCTTCCCGGGCGGCATCTTTCTGTTTCATGGTCAGCCCTATCGTTATGCCCAGGAGCAGAATCGCCGTCGCCAGAACGACGACGATTCCTTTCTGATATTGACGATTGCTTTTAACCTGTCTTTTTTGCGGTTTCATGTTCATCAGACAATCTCCAATCGGAAGTTTACAGTTTTAACCTTCGTAATCTCAGGGCATTGCCAATCACCGACACGGAACTGAGACTCATGGCGGCGGCGGCGATAATCGGGCTCAGGAGGATTCCAAAGAACGGGTAAAGAATGCCGGCTGCCAGAGGAACACCGAGGGTATTATAGGCAAACGCCCAGAAGAGATTCTCCCGGATGTTGCGCATGGTTCCGCGACTGAGACGGACGGCCCGAACGATTCCATTCAAATCACCCTTCACCAGGGTAATCCCCGCGCTTTCAATCGCGACGTCCGTACCCGTACCCATTGCGATTCCCACCTGGGCCTGGGCCAACGCGGGCGCGTCATTGATCCCGTCACCGGCCATGGCGACAATGTGGCCCTTGTCCTGAAAAGCCTTGACCACTTCATTTTTCTTATCCGGTAACACATCGGCCACAACTTCATCGATATTCAACTGTCTCGCGACGGCTTCGGCCGTGGCCTGATTATCGCCGGTAAGCATCACCACTCGTATTTTTTCTTTCTGGAGGGTTTTAATCGCGGCCGGAGTCGTCTCCTTTATGGGATCGGCAATACCCATTAATCCGGCAATTTTCCTATCCACGGCAATAAATATTACTGTCTCGGCATTCCTCCGCAGGCTATCCGCATATTCGGATAAGTCCCCCACTTCGATTCCCAATCCTTCCAGTAAACGACGATTCCCGACCGTCACCACATGATTATCGATCGTTCCGGTAATGCCTTTGCCGGTTACCGAGTCAAATTTCTCCACTTTAGAGAGCTTCAATCCTTTTTCGAGCGCCTTGGCCACAATGGCTTCGCCCAGGGGATGTTCGCTGGCTCGTTCCAGACTGGCCGTGTAACGCAGCAAATCGTCTTCAGACAAATCTCCGGCGGTTTTAATCGTAACCAGTTTGGGTTTGCCTTCGGTGAGCGTGCCCGTTTTATCAACGACCAGGGTGTCCACCTTTTCCATGGTCTCCAATGCTTCGGCATTCTTAATCAGAACCCCCGCCATGGCGCCCCGACCGGTGCCTACCATGATTGACATCGGAGTAGCCAATCCCAGCGCGCACGGACAGGCAATGATTAACACCGCCACGGCATTCACCAGAGCATAGGCCATTCGTGGTTCCGGTCCGAACAATCCCCAAATGATGAACGTAAGGATACTGATAATTACCACCGCCGGGACAAAGTAAGAGGATACCTTATCCGCCAGTCCCTGGATCGGCGCACGGCTGCGTTGCGCTTCACTTACCATCTGTACGATTCGCGCCAGGAGCGTGTCACTTCCGACTTTTTCCGCGCGCATCAAAAAGGCGCCGGTTCCATTAACAGTTGCTCCTGTTACCTTGTCGCCTGGTTTTTTCTTGGCGGGAGTCGGTTCACCGGTCACCATTGATTCGTCAATAGTACTGCTCCCTTCAATAATTTCCCCGTCGACAGGAATCTTTTCGCCGGGACGAACGCGCAGCAGATCACCGGATTTTACCTGATCCAGGGAAATGTCTTCTTCGGTTCCGTCTTCGCGAACAATCCGCGCCGTTTTCGGGGCCAATCCCAACAATGCTTTTATGGCGCTGCTGGTTTTATCTCGGGCCCTTAACTCGAGTACCTGTCCCAGCAAAACCAGGGTCACAATCACCGCGGCGGCTTCGAAATAGGTATCCACCTTCCCATCCACCCCGCGAAACGCGGCGGGAAATATCTCAGGGAAGACCGTAGCGATCACGCTAAAAATATACGCGATCCCGGTACCGATGGCGATCAGGGTAAACATATTCAGACTGCGGTTCACGATTGACTGCCATCCGCGCACGAAGAACGGGGCCCCGCCCCATAAAATCACCGGTGTGGCCAGCAACAGCTCCAACCAGGCAAGCCAACTTATCTGTAGTATGGGTCGCCCTATTAATGGCTCTCCCATGGTGAAGATTACCAATGGTATGGATAATATCGTACTGATCCAGAAACGCCTGGTCATATCGGCCAATTCGGGATTGGATTCATCCTCATCCGTTATTGTTTTGGGTTCCAGTGCCATCCCGCAAATGGGGCAATTCCCCGGTTCGTCCTTCTCGATTTCCGGATGCATCGGGCATACATATATGGTCTTACCGCTGGTTTTCACCGGCTCAAGTGGTTCCAACGCCATGCCACACTTCGGGCACGAGCCCGGTCCCTCCTGACGAATTTCGGGATGCATGGGACAAGTATATGTCCCCGACGAATCGGTTTTTGCTTTCGCGGCCATTGATTTCGATTGATTGTTTATCGACACCGCCTTTGCCGGTGTATCTGCTTTCTCAATAGCTTGAGAAACATACTTAGCGGGATTCCGCTCAAAACTCCGCCGACAGTCGGCCGAACAGAATCCATATTGAGTACCCTTCCATTCCAGGAATTCACTCACGTTACGCTTATTAATAACCATCCCGCACACGGGATCGGTCACCTGGGTATCATCCGTTTGACTATCCGACGGATGATGGTGCGAATGATCGTGTGTATGTTCATGTTTAGTTTTTTTGTTTTTCCGTGATGATTTGGCGTATTTCTCCGGCTGTTGCAAAAAAGAATCATAACAATGCCGGGAACAGAACCCATAACGTGTCCCCTCCCATTCCTTGAAAGCATACGCCGATTCTTCCTCAACACTCATTCCGCATACTGGATCTTTCATAATACCCTCCTTGATTAGAAAAGTTTTATCCTGTTTTCAGTCATTTTGTTGAATTGTTTCATTTCCATTTTTTCTCGCTCAATGACTACCAGCAATCTCCTTATTCCGGTCTGATATTCCGTTATACAATTTTTAAAAAGATGTGTAACATTTTGCGTTCATGCGACTTTGTCGAGGGAAGATCGTTTAATCTCTTTCAGTTTTTTGAAATAACTGGGCGTCAATCCGGTTATTTTTTTGAATTGGTTGGAAAGATGTTGCACACTACTGTAACCCAAACGGTAAGCAATTTCCGACAGTGACAGTTCATCATAAACCAACAGTTCCTTCACGCGTTCGATTTTCTGAAAGATGAAATATTTTTCAATCGTAATGCTCTCAATGGAAGAAAACAGGTTGCTTAAATAAGGATAATCCTTACCAACTTTCCCCGTGATATAGTCGGAGAGATTGACATCCATATTTTCCAATTCATCGCTATGCACAAGTTCAATAATGGCGGTCTTGATTTTCTCCACCATCCGGGCTTTTTTGCCCACCAATAATTCGAAGCCGTTTTCGGACAACACTTTCGCAATGGCATCATAATCCAGGGAGTTTTCCGGATTGGTGATATTAACCGTACCGAGTTGAATATCGTTTACGATCAACCCTAAGCTTTCCAATTCTTCCTTGACAACCCGAATACAACGATCGCAAACCATGTTCTTTACATGTATAATTACCTTATCCATTACAGGTCGATCCCCGAGAAGGCCATGAAAGACATGGACAACAAGCCGGTGAGAATCATGGTTATTCCCAATCCCCGCAAACCGGCCGGAACATTCGAATACCGAAGCTTATGTCGCATGGCGGCCATGGAAGTGATCGCCAAAAACCAGCCGATTCCCGATCCGAAGCCATATACGGTTGACTCAGTGAGGGTATAATCCCGTTCGATTAAAAACAGGGAAACGCCCAGGATTGCGCAGTTCACGGCAATCAACGGCAGAAAAATTCCGAGTTGTTGATGAAGCGTGGGACTGAAACGTTCAATAACCATTTCGATCAATTGTACCGTGGCGGCGATAACGGCAATAAAAATAATGTAACTTAAATAACTCAGGTCGATTTCGGGGAATCCCAACCAGGAAAGGGCTCCCTCCTTTAGAAGAAAATTATTCACCAGCCAGTTAATCGGCGCCGTGGATGTCATTACAAACGTAACCGCCAGTCCCATGCCAATGGAGGAACTGACCTTTTTCGAAACGGCCAGGAAAGGACAAATGCCCAGGAAAAAACCGAGAATAATATTCTCGACAAAAATCGCCTTGATAGCCAGGTCCAAATAATGTTCAAACATCTGTCTACCTCCTAACCATGATGTGAGTGATCGGCGCCATGGACATGTTCGCCGGGCGCCCCGCGATTTGATAAAAGCGAATATTGTAACCACACCAGCAGACCTAAAATGATAAAAGCACCCGGTGAAAGCACCATCAAACCGGCGTTTCTGTATCCGGCTTCATAGAGCCAGTCCGGAATTAATTGAATACCGTAAACGGAACCGCTGCCAAAAAATTCCCGTAGGAATGCTACCGCAACCAGGGCAATCCCATATCCCAAGGCATTGCCCAAACCGTCAAGGAACGCTTTTCCCGGGGAATTCTGCATGGCATAACCTTCCGTTCTCCCCATTACAATGCAGTTGGTAATGATTAAGGCGACAAATACCGATAATTGTTTGCTTATTTCGTATACATAAGCCCTTAAAAACTGGTCGGCAATAATTACCAGTGATGCAATGACAGCCAACTGAACAATAATGCGTACTTTGGAAGGAATGAGTTTCCGAATGACGGAAATAATTGTGCTCGATAAAGACAAAACAAACACAACAGCCGCGGTCATTACCAGGGCGGTCTCCATTTTTACGGTCACGGCCAACGCGGAACAAAAACCCATCACCAGGAAAGTGAGGGGATTCTTGTTCAACAACGGGTCCGTGAAGATTTTAAGGTCTTCTTTTGTCAAGGCTCTCATAATCGATTACCCCCCCTTACTTCTTTCATGGCAACTCCTTTTAATACATCAATCTTTACTTCGATCCGGTTCGTACTCATCAAAATGTATGTCTTTTCCAGCGGTAAGGACTATCCACGATAACGCCCGGCTCCCGGGCCGATTCCAGAACTTCCAGACAGTCCTTAAAGATTTGCATTTGCTGTTTTCTATTGAAGGGTTCCCCCAAAGCATGTCCCAATGGGTACTTGAGATAATAGGTCCGGGGCGGCTTTACCCTCTCGCTGATTTCCCTGTTGATTGAGATGCCGACAGTACTGATTCCCTGTCGTTCAATTTCCCGTTGGACCAGACCGACCGTCTGGTTGCAAAGGGTTCAGGAGGGAACCAAAACAGCCACATCCACTTCCTCGTGTTTCATCCGTGCGGCAACTTCCCCGGATGTTTTTATTAATGTTCGTAAGTGGGTACCTTTAACATGCCCCATAAAACTATAATAACTGTCCGCAGCCTCTCCCAGGAGTCCTTCCTGCAGACAAGTTTGCAATATTTCTATCGGAAACACCAGATTAATATCCCGATCGGCATCCCGGTGATCATAATAATCGTGAGTTGTTATCAATTCGCGTGGTTTTGTTGCCGAGGGAATAATTCGATAGGTGGGATCGCCGTTCGTATCTTCCATATTAAAAGGAACATCCGTTTTAAGGTGTACCCCGCCGGTAGTCACCAGGGCGACCTTACATTGATCCAGGGGTTTTTTAAGTGGTGCCCAGGGAATTGTATTAAATTCGGGGGACTGATACATGCGGGCCCACCGGTCCTTTATCCCGGGAACGGAATAAACGGCAACAAATAGTCTATTGAATAATTTATATATCCCGTTCAACGTGCCGGATCCCAATCGTCACCATAAAGTATTGTCGATGAAATCATCAGGTTTCTTTTGATACAAGAATCTTATCCCCCTGAACGTTTACCACGTACTGCGTTAAAGGCCGCGGGGGTGGTCCTTTAATATTCTTACCATGAAGATCATAATGACCGTTGTGGCAGGCACACCAAATATGCTCCAAATCATCACGATACTGGACCGTACATGCCAAATGGGTACAGATCGCGGTGAAGGAGCGTAATTCTCCCTGAGGGGTTTTTATGAGAATAGCGGGTTTTCTTCCGAAGCGGAAAATCTTTCCGCTATTGGGCTTTAATTCATTCACCGTTCCGGCCACTACGCTGGTGGGAACCGGTTCGGTGTTTTTGGGAGGAATCAGATAACGAAAAATCGGATAGAATACGGAAATGAAAAAAGCTCCGATACCGGTGCCTAAAGCAATATTGAGAAAGGAACGGCGGGATTTTATTTTCTCTGATTTACTCATAGCCCTTAATATCCTCTCATTTAAACTCCGGATATTTACCCTTACCAAAGTAATTATACACAGGGACAAATATTGCCGCGATATATATGCCGTACCCGATTAATCCGATCAAACCGATGAAGTAACTTCCCCAACTGATCCAACTAAACCCCGGTAAAAATATCTCCCATAGTCTGTACATTCCCCATTGAGGAAATATAAGATTGGAAATAACACATAAGGTGTACGTAATTATTCCAAAGGATATTATTGTAAAAGCCACGGGTTTAAAACGTAGTGGTTTCATTGTTTCATCTCCTTTCGTTGAAGAAAAATACTTATCGTAAAAGTTGTACAGGGGGACCAGGGTGTAGGCAATATAAAAGCCGCCTATAATGACTTCAATAATTCCCAAAATGAAACTCAGGGGAGTAAGCCAGGTGAATTGGACCAATATCATCTCCAACCAACGATACATTTCCCAGGTGGTATCGGCCAACAGAAGATGAATGACGACACAGGTAAAATAATAGATGAGGAAGATAAAACTGAGGGCGACTGCTACAGGATATGGTTGGATTTGTTTCATTATGGTTTCCTCCCTTTCGATTCCGGTTCTTTAGTGGTGAATTTTCATTGCGTTCGATTTATGTTTTCGGCAATGACGGCACCATACGCAATCACAATGTTTATGCAAACATTGTTTATCAATAAGGTGGGTCCGATATTTATGTTTTACGATGGGGAACAAAATACGTTTCGAAGTCAAATACCGATGATGTTTCCTGAGTATGGATAAAATGTCATCGATTTTAGAAATTTTCTTCAGGGCTATTTCGTAACCGAAGTTCCCGATCTGTGAGTAAAGCCAACGGTTCACCAGGGTTGTTTCCAATATCGGCCTTAGTTTATCCCGGCACAATTGTTCATAGAATTTGCCTGTGATTATCGAATGGGCAGCAAGATAACCGGAATACATTGCGTATTTAAGCCCAAATCCCCATAAAGCGTCCTGAAAACCGGCATTTTCACCGGTATAGAGGATACGGTTATCTTTACTGACGGGTCGTTCCAGGAAAAAATTGCCGAATCCACCGAATTCCCGGGGATGGTTAATATCGATATCCACAATCCGCCGCATTATCTTCAGGGCGCGCCGGAAATAAATACGTTCATGCCGGAAATCCTCGAACATACAAGTGGCAAAGGTCGCTCGACCCTTATCGACCAACAGGTACGCATACCCTTTGGGGGCAATCCGGTCACCCAGGAAGCAGAAACAGGCATCAGGATAAGAGGTTCGGAAAACGATTCCCTTGGCGATGGCATCCGCGGCTTTCGGTCCCGTCCCGACGATAACGGTTCCCTCCGGAACGCGTTTCAGTTTATCTTTCCACTGGATCCGTGCCCCCGCCTCAAGGGCCTGCTTCTTCAGCCCCTGGTCCAAAGAATCACTGTCATTCCCGCGCCTTACAAGGTAGAAAAACGGTTCCCTGGTCCGCACTACCGTCTTAGTGAGCCCGGGACTATAATAGTCGGCCCGATGATAAGGTTCGCAACGAAAATTTACGGAGACACCGATTGACCGGAGGAATTCCATGACGTCCTTATTAAAAGACCAATTTTCGAGTCCCTGGAAATCGCCATTGAAACGCGATCCGACAGTATTGTTTTGTTCATGAATAACGGTGTCAATGCCGGCTCTTGCCAGGTTTATCGCGGCAACGAGATTCGCGGGACCGGCGCCGACGATATGAACCGTGCGGCTGTTCATTTTCCTCTCTGCCTGGCTTTATATTTCGGGATGAAGGCCGGGACGGATTCCCGGTAAACTTTGTACGCGGCGCCGAACTTTTCTTCGACCTCACGTTCTTCACGCATCGCCAATCGATAATAGGCATAGGTTAAAATGGGCCACATTATCAGGGTAATAATCGTCGGCCATTGAATCAGCATTCCGATTGTTACCAGGAAAAGCCCGGAATACTGCGGATGACGCACATATCCATAAATACCGGTGGTGACAAGTTCACCTCTTGTTTCATGGATCTGCTTCCACCCCTTGCCCATAATAAATAATCCGATTAACATAACAAAACCCCCGATCTGACAAATAATAAGTTTAACCCATTCCGGCGCGCCGAAAAGTGTTCCCAACAGATGCCCATTAACATGCTGAAAGGGATCAACAAGACCGATCTTGCTTCCGAAAATCGATATTATTATATAAATAGTCAATGGAAAGCCGTACATCTCCACAAATAAGGCCACAATAAAAGCTGTAAATACGCCCAATGTACGCCATTCATATTTTTTCTTGGGCCGAAGAAAACCAAATACAAAAATGCTGAAAAGGATCACATTAAATACAACCATCGACCACAGACCGTAATCATAAGACTCATGCATGATTATCCCTAACCTCCTGACAATAACTGGTCTTCATATTATACTACCGTAATTCGTTGAAAAAAATCGTTCGAACCATCGTCGATTAACATGATCAACCGCTGTTAAGGGCAATAGCCCCGGTTCCCGATCAAAGATATCCCGAAAGCGGGGGTCCATTAAAAACGGTTATTTCCTCAAGCCCGGCCGGCGGGCTGTACCCGTTTTCGGTAATACTCGTTTTTTACTCAAGAAATATGCTATTGTCACACTCCTTTCTTTAAGAATTCCGGATGTTAAAAATCCTCGTTGCCGTTTTCACCGTTCTGATTCATTCCGCGGGAACAGTTCCTTTTGATCATTGATCTATTACCACGTGGATCACGGATGGCGACCATTTATTCCCCGGTGAACAGCCCGGATTTATTCAGCCACATATTTTCCCGGTTTCTTTTCAAACTCGGACTGACATTTCGGACAGCAAAGGAGGTAATCCGTTCCCTTGTATGCAATGACTATATGAGCCTTATTCCTGTTAATTCGTTTACCACACACCGGATCGGTGGTCACCAGTTTTCGTTTTACTTTCTGCTTCATCGTTTTTCAACTCCGTTTCGTTTGTTGGGGGAATCGTTTTCGAACCATTCCCCTGCTTTTATCGTGTTTGTTGTTCAAGTTTCCTGCACCCCGATTATCGTTGCTTCGGCGGTTGCAATATGTCCGGTCCGTATTCTCCCGTTCGGATCTTGATGGCTTCCTGCACTTCGGAAACAAAAATAACGCCGTCACCCCGTTCACCCGTATAGGCACGGGAACGAACAACGTCAACGATGGCGGATACATCTTCATCGGGAGCGATAATCTCAATTTTCGCAACCTCCGAATATCGTTCCACACATTCAATGGAATATTTGTAATGTTCCGGGTCGACCATACTTTTTCCCAACGCCATCACATCAATGACCGTCATATTTTCGATTCCAATCTCATGCAGGCCGTTGATAACATTTTCCACTTTATAACTTTTGATATAGGCCTTGACTTCTTTCATTTCAACCGGTCCTTTCTTTTTTCTTTATTTCGATGGATCGCCATAAATAATAAATCGTTGGGATAACCAGGAGAGTCAACAGGGTGGAGGTTACCATTCCGCCAACCATGGGAGCCGCTATTCGCTTCATCACCTGTGAACCGGTGCCGGTACCCCATAAAATAGGAACTAATCCCGCCATGATCGCCGTTACGGTCATCATTTTGGGGCGCACACGGTCAACGGCACCTTCCATTACGGCGTCATACAGGTTCTTCAGGGTATTCATTTCCCCTTTCATTTTGCGATCCTGATACGAATGATCCAGGTAGATCAGCATGATCACCCCTGTTTCCGCGGCTACCCCGGCCAGGGCGATGAAACCGACCCCCACGGCCACGCTCATATTGTATCCCAGGAGGTACATGAACCATAGTCCGCCCACAAGGGCGAAGGGTAAGGACAGCATTACAATTATACTTTCGGTTATATTTTTAAAATTAAAGTACAGCAAGAGGAAAATAATAACGAGTGTTATGGGAACGACTACTTTCAACCGTTTATTCGCCCGCTCCATATATTCATATTGACCACTCCAGATAATGGAGTATCCTTCCGGCAATCTCAGCTCTTTCGCAAGGGCTGTCTTAGCGCGTTTTACATAGGTTCCGACGTCGATACCGGTTAAATCCACGTAAATCCACGCCGTCGTCCGGGCATCTTCACTTTTAATAACGGGAGGGCCTTTTTTAATCTCAATTTTCGCCACCTGGCTTATGGGAATTTGGGCTCCCGTCGGAGTAGGTACGATCACCCTCTTCAGCTTTTCAATACTATCACGTAATTCACGGCTATAGCGGACATTTATGGGGTATCGTTCCAAACCTTCAACCGTGAAAGAAACATTCATTCCGCCCACTGCCGATTGAATGATATCCTGGACATCACCAACGGTTAAGCCATAACGGGCTGCCTCACGTCGATCGATATTAAAATCAAAATAATTTCCCCCGGTGACTTTCTCGGAATAAGCGCTAAGCGTGCCGGGAAGTTTCTGGACAATCGCCTGGACTTGCGCGCCCAGCGCATTTAGTGTATCCAGGTTATCACCCATTAATTTGATCCCCACTGGTGTTTTAATACCCGTGCTGAGCATATCAATCCGGGTCTTAATGGGCATTGTCCAGGCATTGGTTAAACCGGGGAATTGGATAGCGGCATTTAACTCGGCCACCAATTCATCCATGGTAACAGATCGTTTTTCCGGCCAGATCTTTTCCAGGGGCGCCCGGACAAATTTCGGCAACGATAAATCCGAATACCAGCGGCTTACGGTTTTTCTCTTGGGCCAGTCATCCGGCTGCTTCAGTGTGACGGTGGTTTCGATCATGCTCAAGGGAGCGGGGTCGGTGGCTGTTTCCGCCCGTCCTATTTTTCCAAACACCATTTTTACTTCCGGGAAAGTCCGGATAATACGATCGGTTTGCTGCAGGACTTCACGCGCCTTGGTTATGGAAATACCCGGGTCCGTTGTGGGCATGTACAAAAGGTCGCCCTCATTCAAAGGAGGCATAAACTCGGAGCCGATCCGTTTCAAAGGAATAATCGTAACAACCAATATAAGAATCGTAGCTGCCAGGGTAGTCATCCGGAAATGCAGAACAAAGCGAATCAAGGGTCGATAGATTTTAATCAGGAATCGGTTAACGGGGTTTCTTTCCTCCGGTAATATCTTCCCTTTTATAAAATAGCCCATCATGATGGGAACAATGGTAATCGCCAACAACGCCGAAGCTCCCATGGCATAGGTTTTCGTAAACGCCAACGGACGGAATAAGCGCCCCTCCTGCGCCTGGAGCGTGAATACCGGCATAAAGGAGACGGTAATAATCAACAACGAGTAAAACAAGGCCGGACCGACTTCCTTGGAAGCATTCAATATAAGT
>JALUTR010000107.1 GCA_027021785.1 Fidelibacterota bacterium
CGAAGTAAGTAACGTCAGGGTGAACCCTTTTCATTTGCTCAAGCTTTTGTTTTTCTGACATTCTTTTGTGTATTCCTGCACCGTGATATGTGCAGCAAAAAACATAGGTTTCGTGGTCACTATTCCATCGATAGACTTTTTCAAACCGGTCATCGAACCTATATTCTTGATACTCGTACAATTCATTCATTTTTAGCTACCTCTTTATGTTGAACCCAATTTCCCCACTGAACCCGATTCCCCGCCAAACCCCGTTTCCCGGCAATCCCGCTTTCCCTATACCTGAACCAGGCAGGTGCTGTAAGTGGCTGATCCAAAATCACCACTCGATACCCAAGGAATCGGCAATGTCTGCTGCGCGTTCCCAGTTATCGTAATAATAACCCGTGATTTCCCATGGTCTTGTGTGTCGTTCGACATCGTGCAATGGCACGTTGTATTTGCGCGACAGAACCCGCGCAACCTTGCGGGTTGTCTCATTGACATACCCCTTAATCCATATTCCTGCAATGGATTTTACGCGCATGAAAAACTCGCAATAGTCTGACCGGTTTTCTGGCCATGAGCGCACATATCGGACCCACTTTTCCAGTTCGATTGGATCTGCCAGTGTTTCACTATCTGGAGACTCGATCCAGAAATTATTGAATAAATCGTCATCAGCTTGCCGCTTGCCGTCACTGACATAAGACCAAACGTCACAACTGTATGCAGCAGTGATTTCCCCAGCCGCTAGGATACCGATTGGTCCGATTGGTCTATCAGCAACACAGATTTCATTGCCGAAACAACGGCTTACCGCTTTAATCTGTTCAAGCGGCTTGCGTGCTCCTCTAAACGCTGATATCCCGTGAAAAAGTATCATTTTTACCCCTAACTAATTGTAATCACTCAAAAAACGCCACTGCGTGAATGACGTTTTTTGAGCAACCCGGCATATCGACTGATATGCCGGGTTGCTGAATTAAACACCAAAAGCCCGCCTAAATATCCTGATTTCGCGGGCAAACTGGTCAAGTTGCCCATGGTATTCCGTGATTAACTCTTTGATTTCGCGGGCAGTGTATGTGCCAGCCGGATCAATCCCGACAGTTACACAAAACTGCCGGATACCTGTTTCACAAAAACCTAGATCACGTGCGGCCGCAAAAGTGACTGGCTGGCCAGAACGGTTTTTCTTTTCCTGCTGCTTTTTCCGCCAGCCAGGTTGTAGTTCTTCCGGGTTTGTATCGTGATATGTCATGCCGCCACAGACTAGGCAGTAATCCCACTTTTTTCCGGCCAGTGATCGACGCCATACTTTTGCTGGCTTGCCGTCGATTGTGTATTCCTTGATCAATTCGGCGTCATATGCACGATGCAGTCTGACGTTCATCGGCGCAGTAGATTTTCCGCCGATACCTGCATCCACCAGGGCATTTAGTAGCCAGTTACCGCGCCATGACTTTGCAGTGACGGTGATAGTGTGCGGCTGGCCGTCACGCATTTGACCAAAAATCACTCGGCGTTCAGCGACACGGGAATAATTTTTAAACCTACCGCCATAAGGATATTCTAAATCTTCCTCTGTGCGGAAAAACCAGTTACCTATGCGGTATGTCTGGTAACTAGGGCCAGGTCCAATATCGTCAGGGAAAACAACAGTAATCGGTTCGTTACCGTATTTTCCAGAGAAAATGTAGTTTGGGTACCCCCAATCCGATTCCTGTTTCCATTTTTTTATTTCATTCAGAAACAGAACGTGTTGGGCATACCGCGATTCGCGGCTGATGTAAATTTTTCTTCTCTCTGGATACATGTTATCCAGAGTTCGCTTGTGGAATTCCTCTGCACGCTCAGCCAGTGCCTGCTGTGCTTCTCGCACAGCACGGATTCCCGGTCTCCCGTGACCAGGGTCGAACGCTAGCGCAGCTTTGATACCGCGCTGGCGGGCTTCTAAATACTCTCTCTCTACTTTGGTTAATTTTTGCTCAGTCATGATATACCCCATTTTTCTAGTTCGTTAATTAGGTTTTTTAGAGATTGTTCCCGCGAACTGCCTTTTGCTGTTGGTGCATAGTCGCTATTGACTATAAGTGTTGACGTCCATTGCGGTTCGTCGTAAAAATCATTATCAGGGTCCAGATCGCACGGGCTTTCGATCATAACCGTGCCGTACTGTGTCTGCACTATGTAACGGCTCTGTTTGCGACGTTGTGTTAACAAGTCATCTTGTTTCTTGTTCTTAGTAAACAAGCCATTTTTATGCAAGTAGTGCAAATGGGCATTGATAAATTCGGTGATCTGTCTTGTGTATTGTTCACCGATAGCTTTGCTTGCAGGTGCTTTACCAGTAAAATTATATTCGTCATGTATAATAATATGACATTCGATATAGTCCTGTCCGATGAACATGCCGCCATAATTTTTTTCCAGTTTAATGTCGGCACAAGCACCATTTATCAATATATAGTGCTCAACGCCGTATTCATCGTAATTGTTAAAATGTATGGTGGTTCTTAACTGTGGCCAATTGTGCTGGATAAATGCGTGCACGTCATTCAGGTTAACACTCATTGCAACATGGTCACCAAACTGGTCATACAGTTTTTTTTCTTTAATCATTGTTTACCCCTTCTGTCAGTACCCATTTTCCCGCCAAGCCCGATTTCCTCAGTGCTGCGGGCATGGGCGTTTTCGTAAGTGCCTGATTCTTCAGGCTTTTCCCGCGCAAGCTGTGCCTGCGCGGGTACCAGGTTAGATAGAATTCCGCAAGTTGTTGATTATTCTATTTTTATTCAGAATGCAGAATCGCTGTACCGGACTGGGTAGCAGGCGTTCGTTGCAGTACAAGCCGGAAACAAGATCCAGCGAATACGGCTCATGAAAATCCGCACCAAAACAGACTTTCACTGATCCAGTGATTTCCCGGTCACCGATACCGTAATGCACTGTTGCGCGTCCAAAAAGCACAGCCCCGAATAATTCCCGTTGTTTTTTTGCGGGAATTTTTTCGTGAATGCTGCCGCCATTCTCGGCAGCTAGTTTTTTTATGTTGCGGATTATTTGATCTAGATAAAGCATGATTTTTACCCCTTGTATAAAAAAGCCGCAACGGTAGAAACCGTTGCGGCTGGTGGATTAATTAAGCGCTTGATCAATCAAGAGCGCGCGCTCGCACAGATACTGATCTGTGCGAGTAGTTTTTTCGGCGTCGGTCATTGTGTGATCAATGCCGATGCTTTC
>JALUTR010000108.1 GCA_027021785.1 Fidelibacterota bacterium
GGTGGAAAGCTATGCCGGACGCTACACGCAAATACCTCCGCACCTGGAAATAAACATTACCAATAGTTGTAACGCCCATTGCGTAATGTGCCCTCCGGCAGTGCACATGGGCAAGGATATTATGTCAAAAGAATTGTATGAAAAAATTGTATCCCAGGCGGTGGAAATGGGGATTGGAAAACTTACGTTGGTAGGTGGGGAGCCTTTGTTGGATAAAAATATCTATGACAAAATCCGCTTTGCCAAAACGCAGGGGATTCGATTTGTTCACATGTTTACCAACGGAGCCGCATTGAATGAAAAGAATGGGGAGGCGTTATTACAAACCGGTCTGGACAGCTTAACGATCAGTATTGATTCTCCCTTCAAAGAAGAATATGAACAGATCCGTTTGGGGTTGAACTTTGACAAGGTCTATGCAAACATCGTTCGATTCTGGGAGATGAAGCAGGCAAAAAAGCAGGCTTATCCCATCGTGCGTATCAACATGGTGGAAATGTCAATCAACGAACAAAGCAAAGCTGCATTTATTAAGCGCTTTTCACCGTTTGCCGATATTGTCGAAGTGATTCCGGCTCATAATTTCGGTGGAAATGAAGAGATTGCAGACCGGAATTTTACTCCTGACTATTTGAAAGAACGATCCGAACATCGCTTTGCGTGTAATCTATTGTTTTCCAAAATTGTAATCGATGCCAACGGTTATGTGAAGAAATGCAGTATTGATTATGCTTCACACGCCACTTTCGGCGATACAAACAGGCATGACCTGGCGGATATCTGGAAAAATGAGAAATTCACAAGCCTCAGGAAACGGATGTTGCAGGGAATATTTAACGAACCGGGGTGCAAGGATTGCAATCACATCCAGTCGTGGTGGATAGATGCGTACAGTGAAGCCGATTAATAAAACGAATATTATTACGAATGAGGAACTGGCTGTCCACGGAGGCAAACCGGCGGCGCCGAAAATGATTTTATTCGGTGAACCGAAAATTGGTGAAGAAGAAATTGAAGAAGTTGTCGCAACCCTGAGGTCCGGCTGGATTGGTACGGGGCCGAAAACCAAGGAATTTGAAAACCGGTTCGCGGACTATGTCGGTGTGCGCCATGCCGTTGCGGTCAGCTCCTGTACCGGCGCTTTGCATTTATCATTATTCGTAAGCGGAATCGGTCCCGGCGATGAGGTGATTACCACACCGTTGACTTTTACGGCGACCGTGAATGCCATAATGCACGTCGGGGCAACACCGGTTTTTGTGGATGTTGATCCGGAAACGTTCAATCTGGATCCGGAACGTGTGGAGGCCAAGATAACCCCCCGGACGAAAGCGATTTTGCCTGTGCATTTCGGTGGTCTGTCCAATGATATGAATGCTTTAACCACGATCGCCCGTAAACATAAATTAATTGTTATCGAGGACGCCGCCCATGCCGTCGGGGGTGTGTATGACGGGAAAAAAATCGGTTCCTCGGGAAATCTTACCTGTTTCAGTTTTTATGCCAATAAAAATCTGACAACGGCTGAGGGCGGGATGATCACCCTGAATGATGCCGGTCTGAAAAAAAAGTTGGAAATGCTCCGGCTGCACGGAATGGAGGTGGACGCCTGGAAACGTTACAAGGTAACACGATTGATTCACTCGCGGGTAATCTATCCCGGGTTTAAATACAATCTGACCGACTTTCAGTCCTCTCTGGGGTTGCATCAATTGAAAAAATTGGAGGCATTTCTGACGATAAGGGAGCGGTATGCCGCGATGTATGACGAGGCCTTCCGTGAATTATTCGGATTGCGATTCCAGTTTCGTCCCACCGATTTGCGTAATAATCGCCACGCGCTGCATTTGTATGTAATTCTTTTGGATCTGGAAAACCTTTCTGTCAGCCGGGATGAGTTTGTTTACGCGCTGCGAATGGAAAACATCGGAGCGGCGATTCACTATACGGCGCTGCACATGGAACCATATTATCAGAAGACATTCAACCTGGGTGCCGGGAATCTGCCCGTTGCCGAATGGATATCGGAACGAACATTGACTTTGCCTTTAAGTCCGGCTTTGTCGGAGGATGATATTCATAACGTTATTCGTGGCTTCAAGAAAGTATACACCTGTTTCCGTAGATAAAATGGTATTCGAACCGGTTATTTTCTTGTTTTTTTTTATTGTATTGGTATTAAGCTGTTTTTTCTATTCAAAAACATATAATGAACCGATCCACCCGGATTCCGCCGAATTCATTTACCCCGGTTTAATGCAACGACTGGGATTCGGGAAAGAATATTATCAGGTTTATAAAAACGGACGCTATGTTCCGGCGCCCCTTCACTTTAATCGGTTTCCGCCCCATCCCGAAGAGATACGCGACGAACGCTTTGCCCCGATTGGAAGCTATCCCCGTTTTCGACAGAAAATGCTGATTTGGGTTATTTATGAATTATTATTTAAATACACGGATATTTCCCCCCGGCGGTTCCGCTTTGTTAATGCGACAGTGTTTGGCGCCACATCTTTTTTGCTGGCGTTGATTATATATTCGCAGACCGGATTTGTGGTTGCTCTCTGGTGGATGACGTTTTTTATGCTGCTGTTAATGTTGCCCCATTTCGATTATTACCAGATACATGCCGAAATCTGGGGCGCCTTTGGACTGGTAGCCGCGTTCTACTGTGTAATTCTTAATTCGACATTGGGCAACCGTTACTATTTATTATTGGCGGGGATAATCTTGTTTGTTGTGTTTTTCCTGGTAAAAATCACGTTTTTGCCGACAACCGGACTTTTTATCCTGTCACCGGTAATATTGTCCGGTGACTGGTCGGGCGCGCTATCCTTAACGATTACGATAGGAGTCTCATTATCAGCCTGTATTGTATTTCTTATTATGTTCGGGCGAGGGAAGCCGCTTTTGTGGACTTTCAACATTGCTAATTGGGGGAAATATAATCGGCGGGCATCGACGTCCCGTTCCTATTCAAAAAATAAACAACCTGATATCCTCACAACGGGAAAGTTGTTGCGCCACTACCGGCTGGAATTGGGCTTGGTATCGGTTGCCTGCGGAATGGGCCTGATCTGGCTCCTGGCCGCCGAGAAAACAGCCTTGCAACTGGTCCTGGCTTTGTGGGTGATGACAGCCGCCCTGGAAATCCTGGTGCAGCGGAAGTTTTACCCTGCCCATTATATCCCGATAATTGCTCCGGGAATAA
>JALUTR010000109.1 GCA_027021785.1 Fidelibacterota bacterium
TCCAATACCGTCTCGGCAATCCGTTCGGCGGCCTTGCCGTCCCATAACTCGGGAATGGAGTTCTTCCGATCCCCCTCGGCAAGGGCCCGCGCCACTTCTTCCGGGATGTTGTCGTAAGCAGTACCGATTAACCGGTTGGTTCCATGAGTGATAGTGACCGGCCGTTCCGTATTGTCCCGAACGGTCAGGCAGGGAACCCCGAAGTAAGTGGATTCTTCCTGTACACCACCGGAATCGGTAAGAACGACATCGGCATCCATTTGCAGTCTCATGAAATCCAGGTATCCCAGCGGCTCGGTTAAAAAGAAACGCGGGTTGTCTTCCAGCCGCTGACGCAAACCGAACTGTTCGAGCTTGTGCAATGTACGGGGGTGTACCGGAAAAACGCAGTTCAGTCGATCGGTGATCTTTTCCAGCATCCGCACCAATTTCTGCAGATTGTTTTCCGCGTCAACGTTGGAAGGGCGATGGAAAGTCATGAGCGCGTACGGCCTGGTTACCCCCAGGGTACTGTGGACGTTTGATGATCTAAAAAGGGGTGTGAAGGCCACCAGGGAATCGATCATCGTGTTGCCCGTGAAATAAATTTTTTCTTTGCTGACCCCTTCAGTAATGAGATTGTCCCTTGCCTCCGGACTGGTAATGAACAATAACTCGGAAATTTGGTCGGTCAGCACCCGGTTGATTTCCTCCGGCATGGCGCGGTCGAAGCTGCGTAACCCGGCTTCCACGTGGGCCACCGGAATATGCAGTTTTACCGCGGCCAGGGAACAGGCAATGGTGGAATTCACGTCCCCGAAAACCATTACCAGATCCGGTACGTTTTTTTGCAATACCGTTTCGTAGCGTTCCAGGATTTTCGCGGTCTGCGCCGCGTGAGACCCGGAACCGACTTTTAGCAAAATGTCCGGCGTCTTCATTTTCAACTGGTCGAAGAACAGGGCCGACATGGTGTGGTCGTAATGTTGCCCGGTGTGGATCAGGGATAAATGAAAACGGCCCGAACGCTCCAACGCTCTGTACACGGGGTTGGCCTTGATATAATTCGGCCGGGCGCCCACTACAATATGAATCTTTGGGGATTGGACGGAACCCATATTATTCTTTCACTTGGTTAAAATCATTTTTAATTACGCCGGATTTTCAGCCTAAAAAAAGCCGTCAATATTAATTCTTACAATTCAGAATAGCGATGAAAGAATTGTTTCCGAACCGATTTCAAATGGATGAAATGTTTATTTACCACGAAGTATTGAATATTGAAAATTGACGATTGTAACCTTCCGCTCCTGTTTTCTGGATCCTATTCCCCCTACTTTACAATTTCCTTTGTGCCCTTGTGCCTTGTGTTGAAAGATCGATTTCACCGGCCCCGAAGGCTGCGGGGTCCGTGTTTGACCCCTTTCGGGATGCGGGATGAGTGAAACGTGAAACACGATGCGTGATGATGAAATTTCCGGCATTTGTTTTTTAAAAAAGCGTTTACTTGAGATACTTCGTCGCAGGCTCCTTATTATGACATGGGAAAAGGGAAAGAATGGGGGTTTTAAAACTATCAATTGTAAATCCTTCATGTTCTTCGCGGTGAATCTTATCCGCAGCAAGGGCTGTCTCTAAAACGTCGCCTTATCCCGTTGTTCCCACCATTCCTGTAAGTATACTTGCAGCATTTCCCGCCGGTATTGCAAGAGCAGTAGATCGTTGTCCACGAAGAGGCATTTTTTGCGGGCCTGCCGTTGCAGGTTTCCCAGGCTGAGGCCGGACAGGTTTTCCCGGATCAAAACCGGCGCCATGGACACTCCGTTGATGCCGATCCGAACCCGGTACCGGTCCCAAACCACCGCCACGGTTAACGACGTAAAGTCCAGACTCCGGCGCAACCGCAATTTCCGGAACCAGGATTTTCCGCTGAAAGCAGGAAGCCGGACCGCCGTCAGGATGCGCGGGAATCCACCACCAGTTCCCGCGGCACGTCATTAACCGTGAATTTCAGCACCGGCATAACAAAACCCCGTCCTGATCAGACCCCTCTGAAAGTTGATTGGTATTTTTCATGTTTCACTCATCACGCTTCACGTTTCACGAGTCACGTTCCAACAACATTGCCACTCCCTGGCCGTGGCCCACGCACAAGGCGGCGATGCCCCGGGTGTGGTTCCCGGCGGCAAGGCTGTGAGCCAGGGTGACCGCCAACCGCAAACCGGACATTCCCAGAGGGTGCCCCAGGGCCACCGCCCCGCCGTGAATGTTCAGGCGGTCGGAATCCAAGCCCAATTCCTTTTGGCAAGCCAGGACCTGTACCGCGAACGCTTCATTGATTTCGAACAAGTCGATATCATCAAGGGTGAGGCTGGTTCGACGCAGCAACTCCCGGATCGCCGGAACGGGTCCCAGGCCCATTCGGATCGGGTCCAGTCCCACGGTAACGGTAGCCTTGATTTCGGCGAGTGGGTCATAACCGAATTTTTCGACTTCCTTCGCGTCGGCGACAAGAGCTATGGAACATCCGTCGGACACACCGGAACTGTTAGCCGCGGTAACGGTCCCCCTCTTTTTAAACATCGGGCGTAGCTGACCGAGAATTTCCGGGGTAGAAAGCCGCGGTTCCTGGTCTTCACTTATCCGGGTACCATTCGGAAGTGTAATGGGAATGATTTCCCGATTAAAGAACCCGGTTTCCCGGGCCCGGAAATAACGCCGGTTGCTCTGTAATGTGTACGCATCCTGCTCCCGGCGGGTGATGTTGAATTCCTCACTCAGCTTTTCGGCTGTGAGACCCATATCGATCCAGGGGAATTCATAACCCCGGAAGAGATTTTGGTGGTAATCAAGTCCGGCGGTCATGGGGACATGCCCCATGTGTTCCACCCCGCCTACCAGGACCGATCGGTTGGTTCCGCTGCGAATGCTGTCCGCCGCAAACTGCAACGCCGTCAGTCCGGAGGCACACAGGCGATTGATAGTGACCCCCGGTATGGAATCGGGTAACCCGGCCAACAACAATACCAGGCGGGCAAGGTTTTTCCCCTGCTCCCGGTGTTGTCCCGCGCAGCCCAGGAAAAAGTCATCGATCCGTAACGGATCGATTCCGGTTCGTTCCAGGAAAGCTTTCAGGGTTCGTACCGCCAATTCGTCGGCCCGCAGATTCTTATAAATGCCCTTCTCGGGATGACCCTTCCCGATCGGGGACCGACAGCCATCTATCAGGAAT
>JALUTR010000110.1 GCA_027021785.1 Fidelibacterota bacterium
TGAATAGCCTTTTCCAACAGGGAATCCATCAAAGCGATATTTTTGTAACGATTGCTCCGCTCCCACTTCTCATTGGGGTCAATGTTGGGCTGAATAGCGGAAATCGTAACCTGCTTTGCCGCGGGTGCGTTGAGGACACTAAAGTAACGGATGCCGCCGAAAAGCCAGATGCTTATGAAAATGATCCCGGTGAGCGTTAGGATCTTTTTCTGTTCGCCCATCTTGTTGAGTAATAAATAAACACCCATGTTAATTACCATCAACCAGAAGGCGATGCCATAGGTGCCGGTAACTTCGGCAATTTGAATCACCGGCAGATAGTCCGTCTGAGTAAGCGCCAGGTTTATCCAGGGAAACCCCAAGGATCCGAAACTTCGAACCCATTCCATCGTCACCCATAGAAACGGAACACAATACAATCCCATTCCGGTACGACCATGAACCCAGGAAACCGCCATCCCGAACAAATACCAATAGATTCCAAGATATAGAATAGCCCCCACCAACGATGCGAAAACAGGCGCAAATCCGGCGCCGCTGTTCAGGCCAATCCAATAAAGGGAAATAAGATTGGCTGTGATGGCAGCTAAATAACTGTACTTGGCGCTTGACTTCGGATCACAATGCAACCAGATATGAAATAAGGGAATAAAACCAATCCAGGCCAAAAACCCTAAATGCAAGGGTGGATAGGCCAATCCCACCAGCCCGCCTGACAATAAGGCTGACTGCCAATAGGGCCTGCTGAATATTGTGTTCACCCGGAGTGTTTATCCAAGTATTGTTGTAACAGTATCGCTGCCGCCGTTTGGTCGACCAATCCCTTATTGTGCCCCGTCCTGATTTCCTGGACAACCAGGGAGCGTTTCGCACTCACTGAAGTTAACCGTTCATCTTCGAGTATTACCTCATATCCCGTGTCTTTTAACAAAGATGCAAACCTGCGTACCCTTCGCGTCTGCTCGGTTTCCTGTCCTTTCATTCCCAGAGGCAATCCCACCACCAGCATCTCAACATCGTTATCGTCGACAGCAATCTTAAGTTCCCTGAGCACTTGTTTTTCATCGCGGATAATCAACGTCTTGTATGGCGAAGCGATCACGTGTAACGGGTCCGAAAGGGCTAATCCGATGCGCCTGCTTCCATAATCAATCCCGAGGATCCTGCCCATGAGCGCGGGATACGTAATATTTATATGCTACGCAAAAAGATCTAAAGCGGTTTGCTTAAATGCGCTTTCAGGATTTTACCGGGTTTGAAATGTGACTTCCTGTGGGCCGGTACAAATATTTCCTCGTTCGTCCGGGGATTTCTCGCCCTCGGTTTTGCCCTTGTCGGTTTTACTTCAAATACACCAAAATTGCGAATTTCTATTCGTACGTTTGGGCGGTCATCACATAACATTTCCCGCATGACAACAAAAATTTCATCCACATAGCGGGCCGATTTATCAAGAGTTGAACCCATCCGGCGCGCTACCTCAATAGCAATATCCCTTTTCGTGTAAGTTTTTTTACTCATTTTCCTGTCCTTTCTACGTAATCAATTCCTTTGATTTTAGTTAATTTACGAATAATCCTGTCTAATTGCCGCAAATTGTTAACCTCGATGATGAAATAGGCCGTGGCAATATTGTCTTTTACTTTCATATCAACACTTGAAATATTAAGGTTTTCGCTCGAGATACATTCGGTCATCTCTTTTAACGCCCCCCTGCGATCCTCACCGATGACCTTAATTCGCACATTAAATACATCTCTCCGGTTTACATCCCATTCCACCGGTATCAGTCGGTCTGATTCTTCACTGAGCAAAGGCAAACTCCGGCAGGAAGCACGATGGACGGTAATACCTCTGCCCCGCGTAACAAACCCGATCATTTCATCGCCGGGAATGGGATTACAACATTTGCCAAAAGAAACCATCAGATTGGTTATGCCTTGCAGTTTAATTCCCCTGACGGAAGAACGGGCATAGTCAATAAACCGTTTTCGTGATTCTTCTTCGGTTTCTTCGATCATGACCTCTTCCGCGGGACGAATTTTGCGAAAGATATCTCTGACCGTCAGCGAGCCATTCCCAATCGCTTCCAACAGGGAGTCCGGGGAAGTAAATCCGAATAATTCGTATGATTCCTTTATTTCTTTCATCTGCTTTAACATTTTCAGTCGCCGCAACGTTTTTTCCAATATTTCGGAACCGATCTTGATGCTTTCAATGCGACGTACTTTCCGCAGATGGCGATTGATATGATTCCGGGCTTTCGTCGTTACAACAAACTTCAACCATCCATAACTGGGTTGTTGATTCTGGCTCGTAATGATCTCGACCATATCCCCGTTTTTCAACCGCGTGTTCAAAGGAACGACTTTATGATTTACTTTTGCTCCGAGACAGTGCAATCCCAGTTCGGTATGAATCTGGAACGCGAAATCAATCGGCGTGGCGTTTATCGGCAGTTCGATCAGATCCCCGTTAGGCGTAAAAACAAATATTTCATTATCAAATAAATCGATTTTCAGTAAATGCATGAATTCCTTGGGATCGGCGGATTCACTCTGCAGGATTTCAACCAATTCACGAAGCCACTTCACATTGGAATCCAGATCGGCGGAAACGGATTGTTTCTCCTTATAACGCCAGTGCGCTGCAACTCCTATTTCAGCCGTTTGTTCCATCTCCTGCGTCCGGATTTGTATCTCCACCATATTCCCCTTAGGGCCGATAATCGTCGTGTGAATCGATTGGTAACCGTTCGATTTGGGCATGGCGATGAAGTCTTTGAAACGCTCTTGCACAGGAGAATACAACTGGTGAATAATTCCGAGCGTCAAGTAACATTGTTCAATTTTTTCCACAATAATCCGAATGGCATAAAGGTCATAAATTTCTTCGAACGTTTTTCCCCGCTGGACCATCTTCCCGTAGATTGAAGCATGTGATTTCGGCCGTCCATATATTTCCGCTTTTATTCCGTAGGAAGCCAATTCCGCTTTTACCGGTTTGATCACTTCATTGATATACCGTGTGCGCTGACGGTTGGTGGCCTTTAATTTTGAGTCGATTTCCTTGTAAGCGGTTGGATTAAGGGTACGGAAAACCAGGTCATCGAGCTGCCATTTGACCTTGGCCATTCCCAGGCGATGTGCCAACGGAGCATAAACATCACGGGTTTCAATCGCAATCCGATGTTGTTTGATCTGCGGCATATATTGGATGGTCTGCATATTATGGAGACGATCGGCAAACTTGATAATGATCACTCTCAAATCCTTGGCCACCGACAATAAAAGTTTCATGAAGTTACCGGCCTGTTTCTCTTTCCGGCTGGAAAACTGAATTCCGCCCAATTTGGTAACGCCATCGACCAAAACCGCCACATCATTGTCAAACAAACGTTCCAATTCTTCCATGGTTGCGTCCGTATCCTCAAGCACGTCATGCAGCAATCCCCCGATGATCGTCGTATGATCCATTTTCCACGACGCCAATAAATTGGCGACAGCCAGGCAATGCTCAAAATAGGGTTTCCCCGAACGACGCTTCTGTCCTTCGTGGTGGGAATAACTGAATTCGTACGCCCTCCAGAGAAGACGTTTCATCTCCTCCCGGCTATTGCCATTCGGCACGGTAACCTTCTTAAACAATTCGAGAAAAGGTTTCGGGTATTCCCCTACCAGATGAGGAACGAGACGTGTCAGTGGATTAGGCATTAGAACGGTGGTGTGGTTTCAAACTCTTCGTAGACGGACAAATTCTCAAACCGCGCAAACCGGTCGATAAAGGAAACCTCAACGGTGCCTGTGGGACCATTACGCTGTTTCGCGATAATGACCTGCGCTTTACCGCGATCCTCTTCTTCCTGGGTGTACAAATAGGGGCGATATAAAAACAACACGACATCCGCGTCCTGCTCGATGGCGCCGCTTTCACGCAGATCCGATAATTGCGGTCTGCGGTCACTGCGGTTTTCCACCGCCCGTGATAATTGCGATAAGGCGACTACCGGTATATCCAATTCTTTCGCCAAAGCCTTTAATGAACGGGAAATAACGGATATTTCCTGTTGTCGACTTTCCACACCCTTCGGCCCCTGCATTAATTGCAAATAATCGACAATAATCATTTTTACGTTGTGTTCCGCTTTTAGGCGTCGGGCCTTGGCGCGTAATTCCAGAACGGTTATGGCCGGCGTATCATCCAGGTAAATGGGAGCTTCCGCCAAAGTACCGACGTGCAGACTCAGGTTTTTCCATTGTGCTTTAGGTAAACGCCCGGTACGAACCAAATGGCTGTCCACTTTCGCCTCCGCGCAAAGAAGTCGCATGGCCAATTGATGATTGGCCATTTCCAGACTAAAGATCCCCACCGCTTCCCCATTTTCAACCGCCGCGTTCCGCGCCATCGATAATGCCAACGCTGTTTTCCCCATTCCGGGTCGACCGGCAATGATGATTAAATCTCCGGGCTGGAACCCGGCCGTTTTTTCATCCAAATCAACCAATCCGGAGGGGACCCCGATTACCGACCCGGCTTTGGAACTGATTATATCCAGTTTTTCAAAGGTTTCATGCAAAATCGGATCGATATGTCGAAAACCACCTTTTAACCGGTGTTGAGTAATATTAAAAATCGCCTGTTCAGCGGAATCCAGGATTTCATCGACGGATTGGCGGTCGTCATAGGCTTCCTTTGACAGGTCATGGGCCAGCAGAATCAATTGCCGAAGCAGGGCTTTTTCCAGCACAATCTTGGCGTAACCTTCGACATTTGCTACCGTGGGAACGGTTTCCATTAAACCGGTGATATAATAGGCGCCTCCGACGGTTTCCAATTCCTTATTCTTCTTAAGGCGATCAATAACGGAAATCGTGTCGATCGGTTCGCCTTCGTTGAAAAGCGCGACCATTGTGGAAAATATTTTACCGTGGGCGCTTTTATAGAAATGATTGGGACCAACCCATTGCATCGCTTTACTAACCGCTTCTTTGCTGGTCAACATACTGCCCAATACGGCCTGTTCGGCTTCAAGTGATTGCGGTTGGACCGAGATCGAAATTCTTTCGTCGTTTTTGGCCAAAGTTAACTCTTTCCTTCCAGGATGGATTGAACCCACTTAAAATCTTCCCAGGCAGGGTATTTCAAAGCCTGATTCCGCAACAACGCTGCCGGATGATAGGTCACGATCAGGGGAATCCCCTGGTAATCATGTAATTTTCCCCGCATTTCTTTCAACATCAATTCCTGTTTTAAAAGCGTTTTACCGGCAATTCTTCCCAACGCCACAATTAAATGCGGCTTAATGATCTGAATCTGATGAATAAGGTAAGGTTCACACAATTCAACTTCCGATGGCAGGGGATCACGGTTATTCGGCGGACGGCATTTTAATACGTTGCAGATAAACACATCTTTTGTCCGACTACGCTTGATGGCGGCCAATATTTTATCCAGCAATTTCCCGGCCCGGCCGACAAAAGGTTCTCCCAGACGGTCCTCCTCCGCTCCGGGAGCTTCGCCGACCAACATTAACCGGGCATTGGGATCCCCTACCCCGAACACGAAGCTTTTCCGCGTTTTACCCAGCGGACATTTAAGACAGGCGCTGATTTCCTGTTTATACTCAGCTAATAATTGAGTCCGGTCCTCCCCATTTTGCGCATTCACGACCTTGTGTATAAATAGTTCTTTCCCATATAAGGATTGTGTTTGTTCGAGATAGCGACGGATAAGTTCATTGGACGTAACTTCCATTAACCCTTATTCGGCTTCTTCTTCGGTGGCCCTGTGCCAGGTTAATTCGCCATTCAGAAATTCTCTTACGGCGATGGTGGTCGGTTTTTCCAGTTCCTGATAATCCTCGGGATCTATTTCAGGCACCTGGTCAAACACTCCGAAATCTTCTTCCCTGGTTCCCTTCATCGCCGCTTCAACCATACGGTCCCGTAATATCTGCCTGGCCCGTATTGACATAACGACCACAGCTTCATAAATATCTTCGGTTTGTTGCTCTAATTGTCTTACTGAAATCGGTTCAAGTCCCATTCAGCACTCCTTCTGTTTTGTATGCAAGTTGATAATTGAAATTAATTTTTCCGTGGCATTGTTTATATTATCATTCACAACAACATAATCAAAGCGATCTTTGTACGCCAATTCGGTTTTAAGACGTTCCATCCGCTTTTTAATTCTTTCCTCCGAATCGGTTCCCCTGTGATGCAACCTCACCTTTAATTCCTCGATGCTCGGCGGCATGATAAAAATTGTGATGGTCCGGGAAGGATACATCTCTTTTATCGACATCGCCCCTTTAACATCCACCTCCAACAACAATAACTTACCGGTGGCAACGGCCTTATCCACTGTTTTTTTCATGGTGCCGTAAAAATACCCATGGACGTTTTCGTACTCAACCAACGCATCTTCGGCAATTAATTCACGAAACTCCTCGTCGGTAAGGAAATAGTAATCGTACCCGTCACGTTCATAGTTCCGTTTCGGGCGGGTCGTACAGGAAACGGAAAATTGGATCTCCGGGTTCCGTTGCTGTAACTCCCGGCAAAGAGTCGTTTTCCCGGAACCGGAAGGAGCGGATATCGCAATCAGGTTTTTCATAATACGTTCTGAACCTGTTCCCGTATTTTTTCCACTTCGTCTTTGAGGTCAATAACCAGTTTGGTAATCTTAACGTCCGTACTTTTGGCGCCGATAGTATTTATTTCCCTACCGATTTCCTGAAGCAGAAAATTCATCCGTTTACCCACCGGTTTGTCCGGCTCAAGAAAATTCAGGAATTGGTGAAAATGACTTTCACAACGCACAATCTCTTCGGTGACATCCGCCTTTTCAGCCAAAATCGCAATTTCAACCGCTAATCGACTCTCATCTACCGGCGCTTTACCCAATAGTTGTTGAATTTTTGCCTGATATTGTTCCCTTCTTTCGACGGCTGTCGTTTTTGCCAATGTTTTCAGTCGATCAATAATGTCCTGCAGATTCCGTACCCGACACTCAAGATCCTTTTGGATTTTCGCTCCCTCGGCAACGCGCATTTCTTCGGTCTGCGAAAGCGCTTTATTAAGCGCTTTCATTACATTTTTTGCATTTACCGTTTCAACTGTTTTGGTAATAAACAAATCATTCGCCGAAAAAATGTTGCCGATCTCAATATGACAGCTATATTCCCTTTGAATCATCAGCAAAATATCTTGAATGGCTTCGAAACGTTTTCGATTAAAAACCATTGTGCCGCCATCCAATCCGTTCGGAAAATCAATATTGATTTGAATACTGCCTCGCTGTAGGACTTCACTGACCCGATTACGTATTTTTACCTCCAATTCGGGAACCTGTTCAATCCCCCGGATTTTTAAATCCAAATACCGGGAATTAACGGTACGGACTGTGACGGTCACTTCATCCTCCGCACGGCCTGCTTTACCAAGGCCGAAACCTGTCATGCTTTTTATCATCGATGCCTTTTTTGAAAACCTTTAAAGTTACTGATTTTTAATAAATTCAAACAATTAACAAAATAAATATTTCAGTATCCCGCCACCTGTCAAATCAAAGGATAGTTGTGAACGATTCTTACAAATTGTTCCTTGGGAATATGATTTGTCCCTTCACTGCGGGGTCGTCCACCTGGCGGATTGCAGGATTAAATTAATTAAACCTGATTGTTCCTGGTCTCCTGACCATGAATCAAAGGACGGATAAAAACGGGGCTGACAGCCTGTTCATTACGGTTACTCAACGCTCAATACAGGTGGTTCACGCAGTTTAAAATATTACAACAACGATTTCAACCACTGCGGATCAACCGAAAAAGAAATCAGGTGGGAATTCCCCAAACCCGAGGAAGGGGGTTCCAATTGAAAAGCATAATCGATCGTGAAGGAACTCCACTCCATTCCCAATCCGCTGGTAATGGTTGCAATGTCATTCCTCCCGAATCGCAATAGTAATTTATTTTTTATCCTTACTTCCGCCCCAAGGCGATAATTGCCTCCCATCTCCCTTATCCGAAAATCATCATCCAGCGAACGGCCGTTTCCGTTGATGACTATGTCCCCGCTGAGGGTTACTTTAACCGGAACGAAAGGAATTTCGGTCATTTGGGAGACCCCGGCTACGAAACTCGGCAATGTCCTTTCGGTAATTCCATTTTCCCAGACCAACCATGAGGTCGTGACATCCTTTATCACCAATCCCAGTTGTGCGCCGGACCATAAAGGCCTTTTCAGACCCAAATCAACGCCGAAACCGCTGCCGTAATATTCCCCCAGGGAATGGAATAAGCCCTTTATTCCCAAACCGAGCAGGGTTGATTTTATTCTCCAGACGGTGCTTAAATATACTCCCCATTGTCGTTGATTGAACCGCTTCAGCTTGTCCTCATTTAACCGTTCACCCTCGTCCAGAATGCCATTTCCTTCCCCGGCATCCCGGGTCCCGGGGATCCCGTCCAACCCCCAATCCAACAGCAATCCCCGTGTATCGGGAATATCTGTCACACTTTCATGCAACAAAACCATCTCAATCGGTCGCCGCGCGGGCGTGTGCAGGGAAAAGGCCGCCAGGTCGCTGTTTACGATTCCCGCAAATCGACTTTGATGCGCATACGTGAAAAACCGGTCGCTTTCTTCATCGTAGTGAGCCGGGTTCCACAGGATGCTGGGAATCCCCGATCCATTACCCGTCTGCGCCCCACCAAGCGCTATGGACCGCGCGTTCCCGGCCTGTTTGAACAATTGCCAACCGTATTTCACCCATACGGCTTGGGCAAAAGCCATCTGCACAAATGCACCGGTTAAGAAACTTATGATTATTAATGTTCGGATGGTTTTCATTAATCGGATGATTCCCTCCGGCAGCAATGAGAAATCAGGCCTGCTTTTCGATAAAAGGAACCGGAAATTCTTAATAATACGCTCACAGGCCATGTTCTTTTTTCATCTCATCCAAAGCCTGCAAGGCTTGAAGGGGGGTCATGTTTTCCACATCCAGGTTTTTTAGCGCGGCTTTCAACTTATTCTCTTGTTGTTCGAAAATCGATAATTGATTGGACGTCTCAACCAGGGGTTTGGTTCCCGTTGAATCCTGGTTCTGATCCAAATGATAATTCAGGATTTCCGTCGCACGACGCAAAACAGCATTTGGCAGTCCCGCCATCCGGGCCACATGGATGCCATAGCTTTTATCGCCGGCGCCGGGAAGTATTTTTCGTAAAAACACGATCTTATCGCCAAATTCCTTAACCGCCGCGTGATGGTTTTCCAATCGCTCCAGCGTATTCTCCAAATCGGTCAATTCATGATAATGGGTTGCAAAAAGGGTTCTCGCAGCCACTTCCGGAGTATTGTGCAGATACTCGGTAATTGACCATGCCAGGGCCAACCCGTCATAGGTTGCCGTACCACGCCCTATTTCATCCAAGAGAATAAGGCTGTGGGAAGTGGCATTGTTTAAAATATTTGCCGCTTCATTCATCTCTACCAAAAAAGTGCTTTCACCACCGGCCAGGTTATCGCTGGCCCCCACCCGCGTAAAGAGCCTGTCAACAATACCCACGGTGGCGTTACGGGCCGGCACAAACGAACCGACATGGGCCATCAGGACCAACAAACCCACCTGGCGCAGATACGTCGATTTCCCCGCCATGTTGGGTCCCGTAATCAGGTGAATCTGACTCGTGCGGGTGTCCATTTTCAAATCGTTGGGGATGAAGCGTTCCGTCGGCGGTAACAATTTCTCCACTACCGGATGACGCCCCCCCTCAATAATCAGAACCGGCTCCTCCACCAAACGGGGCCGGACATATTGGTTGTTCAGGGCCACTGTGGCAAAGGTCGCCAATAAATCAAGACGGTTCAATACGCGGGCGTTGGTTTGGATCGTATCGGCGGATTGTAATATCGTCCGGCACAGTTCATCGAATATTCGTATTTCGATCTCTTCGATCCGGGATTCGGCGGAGAGTATCTTCTCCTCGTAAATCTTTAACTCCGGGGTGATGTACCGCTCGGAATTTACCAATGTTTGTTTGCGAATATATTCTTCGGGAACCTTTTCCTGGTGTGTTTTCGTCACTTCGATATAGTAGCCAAAAACTTTATTGTACCCGATCTTCAGGGATGGAATGTCGGTTCTTGTCCGTTCCTTGTTTTGTAATTCGGCAATCCATTGCTTGCTCCCAAAGGCCAATTGCCGTAATTCATCCAATTCTTCGTCAATTCCATCAGCAATAATTTGGCCCGGTTTCATCTGCGCCGGCGCGTCGGGACGTACGATCTTCATAATCAGGTCCACAATATCGGACGTGTCCAGGAACCGGTCGGCTAACCGAACGAGCGCCCGGTTGTCATTTTTCGTAAGCAATCCGCAAATTCCGGGAATTTTACTGAGGCTGTTTCCCAGGGCCAGCACATCCCGGGGGGAAGCCTTATACCTGTTAATTTTTCCGATAACACGTTCGATATCGACGATCTGCTTCAATTCCTCGCGCAGCGCATTAAGCAAACGCTTGGATCTGACAAATCCTTCCACCACGTCCAGGCGCTCCTGCAAGCGGGGAATATCCAGTAGTGGCTGATACAGCCAATGTTTCAACAATCGGCCCCCTCCGGCCGTAATCGTGGCATCGAGCACGTCGATTAAAGTACCGTGCGTTCCTTGCGTTGCCAGGGATTTAAATACTTCCAGGTTCCTAACCGTAAATCCGTCCAACCCCATAATCCCTTCTTCCAATACCGGTTGAACGCGGGTTATATGTTCCAGCGAACCGTTCAGGGTATTGCGGATATGGTGAAAGATCGCCCCCCCGGCGGTAATCCCCAGAGGATAATTCTCGCAACCGAAGCCCTTTAACGTGGTAGTGCGGAAATGCTCGGTCAACGTGCGGTAACTTTGATCAAAAGTAAAAAGCCAATCCTCCACGGTTGTAACGAACGGTTTCAGATCACGGTACCAATCGGACGTGGAATAGGTAATATTCTCACCTAAAATCACTTCCCGGGGAGAAAACTTGCGCAACGCTTCCGACAACCGGGCCTGTTCACTTTCCCCAATGTAAAAGTCGCCGGTGGATTGATCCAGGACGGCATACCCCGCGCGCTCCCGGTGAAAGTGCAGACCAACGATAAAATGATTGGATTTCTGACTGAGAGCCTGGTCGGAAGTGATCGTCCCCGGCGTAACGACCTCAATCACCTCACGCTTGACGATCCCTTTCGCCAATTTTGGGTCCTCGACCTGTTCGCAGATGGCAACCCGGTGTCCGGCATTTACCAGTTTGGGTAAATAATTATCCAGGGCGTGGTGGGGAAATCCCGCCAACGGAATGTCGGCCGCCGCCCCGTTGGCGCGTTTGGTCAGGACAATGCCAAGGACCTTCGCCGTGATTTTGGCGTCTTCCAGGAAGGTTTCGTAAAAATCGCCCATTCTGAATAAGACAATACTATCCTGGTACTGGCTTTTCACTTCCAGGTACTGCTTCATCAACGGTGTGCCTGCCGGTATCGACTTTGACATCAGATGGTTGCTTTCATCAGGCCCGTAATTTAACCAGGCATATCGTTTGTTGTTTGCACTTGCAAAAAATATTCAATATTTATTCTCCCGTAAAATGTTTACCGGGTTGGTTTTATTCCTGTGTGTTGCGTTAAATTATTCAACCTGACCGGTAATCTCATCTCAAGCGCTCAATTTCTCGCCCCGGATCCGCTCATTCCCCTCGCGTTCGGTAAATTCATGAGCATCCAGGTACTCCAATAAGGGAATCGCCGTTTTACGTGTCAGGGAGGAAATATTTTTAAAATCCGGTACCGTTAATTTCGTGTGGGAATTGAAAAACCGTTTCATTACCGCAATCAATTCATCGAAGCGCCGGCAGTCCAGCCATAATTCCCGCTGAATCTCCATTGTCCGTCCCCGATTCTTTAACACGTGAAGCAATTCCATAGCCCGCTGTTCATTCAGGTTTATTTTCGATGCGATTTCGGACACTTTCAAGGGCATAAACCGGGAATCGTACAACAGGTCGGATATGGCATCCGCTTTCTTCCGATCTTCGCCGGAAAGCGATATTTGATGACCGGACAACGCGTACCCGGCGTCTTTTTCGACGATTACTCCCCTGGCCACCATGTTGTCCAGGACCCAATCCCCCCATCGATCGGACAAATCGAATCCCTGTTTTATCACCTCTCCGCTGACCGATACGCGGTAGGGATTGTCCCGGTGGAAGTTAATCAGAAAGTCCTCGATTTCCCCGCATAACCGATCCAAAACTTGCGGATTGAATACCAGTTCACTTCCCGGTACAACCGATAACCCATTGGTTTCCACCAGGGAGCGGACCCACGCTTCGGAGCGATGAAACACCTGCGACCATTCCGCGACCGTCCGGGGATTATTACGCCGGCGCTCCACGTATTGATTAAATCTTTCGTTAACCGCCGATTTCAACCCGGAAGCCCAATCCTTTAATTCCTTCCATTTTCCCGATGGTTGCGGATCCAGGATCTGACCTCCCCCGATTGTTTCCATGGGCGAATAGGAACGGAGGACGAAACGGTCATCCATGGCGGCCACAATGGGTTTTTCAAGATAAATAATAATATTCCCCGACTGACCTCCCTTTAGTTCACCGTTAACAATATGTATCCGCCCCAACACCTCCGCCGTTCCAAGGTGGACACGAATACGTTGCCTGGTTTTGAGTCGCCACCGGGTCTGCGGAACGAGAGTTACCCGGGCAATCAAATGGCGGGTTGATGTTAACCATCCGGGGGTTGCCAATTCGGATCCCCGCCGGAGTTGTTGTTTGTCGACGCCCGCCAGGTTCACCGCCGCACGGTCTCCCTTAACCACGACCGAAACGTTTTTCCCATGACTTTGCAGACCACGGACTTTTCCCTTAATACCTATCGGCAAACAATCCAATTCTTCCCCCACCGATAATTGCCCCGCCACAACGGTACCGGTCACGACGACACCGAAACCGGTCTTGATGAATACCCGGTCTACCGGGAGTCGGAAAAAACCGCGGTCGTCTTCCAGTCGGACGGAAGCCGCTTGTTCCAATAACGCCGCTCTCAATTCCTCGATTCCGGTTTCTGGATTAACCGAAGTTCTTATAATCGGCGCGGATTCCAGAAACGTTCCCTTTACGGTTTCGCGGATTTCCTCTTCCACCATGTCGACCCACTCTTCGTCATCCGCCAGGTCAATTTTTGTCAGGGCGATTACTCCCCTTGGTATTCGTAACAAGGAAATAATTTGGAGATGCTCACGTGTCTGGGGCATGATACCATCATCGGCGGCCACGACCAAAAGGGCAATATGAATGGTGGACACGCCGGCCACCATGTTGCGTATGAATTTTTCATGGCCGGGAACGTCAATGATCGTAATATTGTCATCCAGGAAAGCAAACCCCAGGTCAATAGTCATGCCCCTGGTCTTTTCCTCCTCCAACCGATCGGTGTCCGTACCGGTAAGCGCTTTCACCAGGGCCGTTTTGCCATGATCAATATGACCGGCTGTTCCGATGACTATTTGTGAGGGATGGTAGTTCATTTTTAATATGGTCGCCGGATTATTGGGATTTGCCCGCCGATGATTCGGTTTGAAAAAGAATTATTGGGAATTCCTTTCCCGATTTCAGTTGCTTCCATATTTCAGTATTATTCCTGCAAAAAGTCGATATAAATCATCTTACGGTTTTACGGTAACATCAAATATTCTTAATGGTCTCAATTAGCCGCGGTATTTGTTCCGGAAAGATGGCCTTCAGATCAATGTAAAAAACATTGTTGGCCGTATATCCGATAACCGGGTAAGAACTCAGACGCAACTGTTGCGCCAATTCCGATACTTTCCGATCCCGGGGACAAAACTTTAAAGCCATGCTGTCGATCCTCTCCACCGGCAGGGAACCACTCCCCGCCTCAACCGTGGATTCCACCAAGGAAAGCCCTAATTGATCCTTCTTTTCTTCCGAAACGGCCGCCAATATTTCTTCCCCCCGCGACTTTAAAACGGACCGCGGGGTGGATAACAACGTTAACGCCAGGTTCCGTTCGGAGACTTGCCGGGGTTGATACGTTTTCAATATTTCTTCCATGAGCGCCAACGTCATTTTATCGCATCGCACGGCGCGGTAAATGGGATTCGACACTATCT
>JALUTR010000111.1 GCA_027021785.1 Fidelibacterota bacterium
ACACTTGGCTGGAGAAAAATACTCCACAGGAATTAATTCAATTAGGGGTAATAGACGATACGCTTATGTTTGACTATTCATTTGGCCCTGGCGAAGCCCCTGATATAATAGCTTCGAACCTGATATTAGAAATCATGTCCCGAAATACATCCGGAGATAAATGGATTATTATTGGACATAGTTTAGGAGGGTTAGTTGCCAGGGCGGTGGAATACGAAATATCAAACAACAATTACGGGATAGATTTAGTAGGAATTATAACTATAGGTACGCCCCATCAAGGGGCTCCGGCGGCAAATGTACTTGCCAATAATGCACAAAATATTGTGGATTTATGGCATAGCGATGCATCTCAAGGTCCAGAAGTAGGCCCTTCTTCTTTAGTTTCCCTTTCAATGTTAATATTATGGGATGCAGGTCTAATATCAGATGAGGCTTGGCGAACATTGTTAATGCCATCCTACCTTGACTCTGTAAAAGCAGAGGCGGAAGAATGGATTGGCTTGGCGCAGGATACAAACGCTGACGAATTATTAGTGCCGTTAAGTAGTTTGATACAGGAATTGAATTCGGGTACGACGGTTGCTCCACACAGGTCAATCATAGGCGCCGAACGGTCCCCGACTATCATGAGATGGAGCTCCGAGATGAGCACATTTTTTCAAGGAAATTATAACGAAATCGAAACAATGGAATTTTACAATGGAATTATTGAATGGTATTCATCAAATGTCGATGCTTTCGATTTTGAAGTAGGCTGGTATGAGTTTTTATGCATTAAGTTGTGTATCCCTTTTACCGATATTTGCTATGAGAACAGTTATTGTGATCAAAGGGACAATTCACGTTCTAAAAGAGATAAATGGCAATTGGGACTAGCAGCTTGGCAAAATATTGATAATACTTGGTCTCAAGCAATCGGTTGTGGAGATGTTTATACATACACAACACAAATATGGCACCCTGGTTATCTTGATTGTTCGAATCAAAGAGACATCAACTTTGAGATAAGAAACGGTACGTTTGATTTCGAAACTCTTTTCAATGTCCCGGTAGGTTGTGAATGGATATCCGGTTGGATGGAGACCAATACGGTCGTTGTGAATGTTGCCCAGAAAAATGATGGATTGATCCAGGCGAATATGGCAAGGTGGAAATCTACCGATGACTGGACACCGAATAATCCTACTGCAATGGAAAATCAGGGTAATTACTATTACGATGACGACCCGAGTGATCCGACAAGCGGCTGGAACCACTCAGAGATGATGAGGTACACCCGGATTTACCCGGGAACGGACGGAACACCGGGAGCAAATATTGAGACACCGTTGAAGGATAATGCAGAATGGATGCTCCAACAACTAGGGCCTGGAGGTAATTAATGCATCTCTTGATTAGTATCCTATTACTGTTATTAATTGGTTGCAGTTGTGAGAAACCAACTTCTTCCACGAATGATAACCCGGAGGAGCCTTTGGGGCTCCTCTGGGAATATCCGTACACCTTCATCAGTTTTGGACCGGATATGGCTCCCGAACCTGTTGGCGACAGTCTTGTTATTTTTACGGGGGATCATAACATTACCTGTCTTTATTCCGAAACAGGTGAGATAAAATGGACTACACGAATATCAGAAATAGTCGCCTCCAGTATCAGGAAACTGATTTTTGATGATTCACAAGTGTATGGATGGCAAGTTGAACTTGGATATAGAGGTATATTTGCATTGGATATAAATACCGGTATAAAAAACTGGGAATACATAGCCAGCGACCGTGACCGTTTTGGATTCTATCAGAGTGTATGTAATAATACTTTTTTCATTTCTGCCTATAATGACACTATAAGCTGGTATTTGTCGATACAAAAAGACGGCATGATTAATTACCAACAAAAAATAAAACATACTGCCTGGTCAATTTCATGTATAAATGATAATGATAAAGTGTACACCGGACATGCCTGGTTTTCAGGCCCTTATAGTGTAGGCAAGATTACTTGTTTCAATTCTGCAGACGGCGAGTTACTTTGGGAATATCAAACATGGAAAGGTGGTTTTTTCAAAGTACTCTCCATAATAGAAGACGGCGTTCTGTACAACGGAACAGTCTTTGGTTCCCAAAACATGGTCGTCGCCCTAAATGCGGAGACGGGAGAGGAGGTGTGGAAAACAAAGGTGTATTCCTGTTATAAAATGATAATGGTCGGCGATACTCTTTTCTGTACTTCAAGCAGTACAGTTTATGCCCTGGACAAAAGAGATGGAAATCTGTTGTGGGAAACCCGTGTTTTCAATCCGGATGAAACCAGTCCAATAGCCTACTGGGATGGATATGTGTATCATCCCCATTATGGAACACTTTATATACTGGATGGAGCAACAGGCGAAATCGTTCATAAGATGCGTGGTCCGGATAAACTACCGGTTTACCAGGTATCGTCCGGGGCCGGAAAGATATTTGTTCAGAGTAGCCGTCATTTGTATGCCTTTACGCCCTATGATCCGGAGAAAGACCCTGATTAACGGAAAGTACTTACGTGACTTCATTATTAATTCATATTGCGAAAGATGGTAAGGGGTGTACTGACAGGAAGAACCTTAAAGGTTTGTTCAATATGTATGAAACGACAGGCACAAGACAAGAAAAATATTGGCATGATTGCGGGACAGGTTCGCCACCCGGAGGATGGGACATAAATCCCAGCATCGAAGAGTTGGAACTGCTTTTTGATCTCACCCAATGCAGCGATCCCGAAGTGATTGCAAATGGCGGATTCTGGAATTATCGCACCGTAACATACACAACCTATGTTGCCGACAAATCCGATGGTTTCATTCCCAAAAACAGAACAAAATGGTTTGCGAACCAGCCTATTGTTGATGGTGATGTGAATACAAATGGCGCTAACATAAATAATGAAAATATCTGTTTTGACGGCAGAGGCGAAGCCGACGGCGGCTATAACCATTGGGAGCTGCGGGACTTGACCCGGGACTATGGGAGCTATGGCGAAAGCAGACCAATGACTGTCGGTAAAGAATGGATACAAAAAAGGTTTAAAGATTAAATGCGCCGTCTACTATTGCTATTACCGGTTGTATTCCTGGGGTGCTCCTGTGAGGAGCGCCCCGAATCGGTGGATAAAGGTCCGATGAAATTATTATGGTCTGTCGATTATCAATTTGTCG
>JALUTR010000112.1 GCA_027021785.1 Fidelibacterota bacterium
GCTGAAGCGGATGTAAGTGATGCCGATCCGCCAAACCGTCGACCGTTTCGATCGCTTTATTGTCGATCGTGTGAACAAGCATTAAACAGGCGTTCTGCGCTTTCCCATCCACTAAAACAGTACAGGCTCCGCATTCTCCTTTGTCACACCCGTATTTCACACTGTGAATACCCCGTCCGCGCAAAAATTCCAGCACCGTCTGACCGGGATTTACCTCCGCTTCCGCAGGCTTGCCGTTGAGTAAGAACCGAATTCTCATAGCTGTTTTCGCACCCGTTTCAATCCCGTTTCGATCAACGATTGTTTATACCGCAATGAACCCGCCGCGTCCGCCCGAAAATTCCGGATGGTGGCTGCGCTAAACGCAGCAATCCGTTCATTGGTGAATTCCTCAACCGGTATTTGGAGGGTCGCAACGCAACGAGCCTGGCCGCCGACGGATATTTCCACCTGCGATCCCCGCCGCACGCCCGCCACAACCACCATTGCCGCCGCGGACGGCAGAAGGGCAAAACGTTCCAGGGCCTCAGCCCGGATGTCGGCGGTTCCGATTGCGAGCGCTTCGATGATCCCGGCTCCGTTCCATCTCCGGAGGGGTATGCTCCTCCCGGTTTCAGCGGTAATCAGCAGACGGGTATTCAACGCATGTAACAGAGTAACCACTTCCGAACAGGTTTTCCGCCGGGCGATTTCTCCCCCGATGGTGCGCTGGTTACGGATATTTTTCGAATAACAGGATTGCCGCGCAGCCCGGGACAGGGATAACGGCTTCCGCTCCTGTAACGTACAAACGATTTGCTGCAGGGTTGCTCCGGCGCCAATTATTATTGCGTCGTCCGTACATTGAATCGACCTGTCCAACAGATGGTTAATATCGACGAGCGTGTGAACAGCGGGATTTTTCTCCGCGACCAGATAGGTTCCCCCGGCAAACAAGGTCTTGCCCTCTTCACCGGCCAATTTATTCGCTTCCGCCAGCGATTCAGGAAAATCTATGTGACGAATTGACGACCACATTTTATTTTTCAAATATAATGACCTTGCAAAATGTCATGTAATAGAACGGGTGTTGTCGCTACGTTATGAATAGTATTAGGGGTATGGAAATTTATCATAATTGACATCTCACGCATAATTGCATTCCTACAATATTGTTTAAAATAGATTTGTATAATGTTGACCGATGATTCTCACAAAAATTGGTTTAATTTGATATTTCATGATGTCTTGTCGCCTTGCCCCGATTTAAATCGGGGCACCGCGACTGCTTCTTTTGGTACTTTTCTTACGCTAAGAAAAGTACGAATCAAGTCTATTATAATGCTTAATGCCATTTCTTTTTAAATAACTTTCTTCAAGTCAATTTCAATAGTATGGAATTTGTGAATAGGCGCTTTATTTTGAGCTGAAATGTCATTCATAATCCTTAGTTATTACCACGTTTCCTTTTACTTCGTTGTTTCTATATTAAGAAAATCAATTCCGGTTTTAGCAACGGCTTTTTGTGTCATTTCCGTGCTGAGTTGATTATGCCGTCGAATCAAAGCAATCTCATCCACTTCGGATTTCCCTGACCTGATCTTAATCTTGCCGTTTATGATCAGATAATCGACCGGCGACATCCGCACGGTAAATACCAGGGCGGCCAAAGGATCGGACAGGGCTCCGGCATATTCAACCCCCCGCACGGAAAATAGGGCCAGATCGGCTTGTTTGCCAACAACCAACTGACCAATATCCTGTCGATTCAAAACCCCGGCCCCGCCACGGGTCGCCATCCAAAGGACCTCCCGGGCTGTAAGCCACTGTGGCGCGCTCCGCAACCGGGAAAGCAGCATGGCATTACGGATTTCCGCCAACATATTACCGGAATCATTAGAGGCGCTCCCGTCCACCCCCAGACCAATCCTCACACCGGCCGTCAACATTTCCTTAACCGGGGCAATACCCGAACCAAGACGCATATTTGAGGAAGGACAATGGGAAACACCGGCTCCGGCCGCCGCCAGCCTTTCAATCTCTTCGTTATCTAAATGAACGGCATGGGCAAACCAACTGTAATCGGTCAACCAACCCAATGATTCCACGTAAGCGACCGGTCGCCGACCGAAATGCTCCAGGCAAAATTTTTCTTCATCCAGGGTTTCCGCCAGATGCGTGTGAATGAGCAGATTATTGGCGCGGGCATACTCAGCCGTAGTCCTCATTAATTCCGGAGTTACCGAGAAAGGCGAACAGGGCGCCAGGGAAATGCGCGTCATGGCTCCGTCACTATCGTCATGATACAGGGCCAGCAGCCGTTCACAGTCCTTCAGTATTTCGGTCTCCGTCTGTACCACATCATCCGGCGGCAATCCCCCTTTTGATTTACCCAGCGACATGGAACCGCGCGTCGGCTGGAAACGAATACCCAGTTCCCTCGCGGCCCGGATTTCCGTATCAATCAGTTCCCGGCCGGTTCCCCGGGGAAACAAATACAAATGGTCGGTGCTGGTTGTCGTTCCTGATTTCATGAGTTCCAGCAAACCGGCCTGGGCGCTTACAAATACAGCCTCCGCTGTTAATTCCCGCCAGACCTCATAATGATGGGTCAACCAGTCGAAAAGCGGAACATTCTGCATCAGGGGAATATTACGGGTCAGGGTTTGGTACAAATGGTGGTGAGTATTGATAAACCCCGGCAAAACCACCATTCCGGCAGCATCGATAATTTCATCCACCTCCGGATTTATGGTTTCGGGACCAATTGATTCGATAATTCCGTTATCGATCAGCACATGTCCCCCGGCATACTCACTATGGTTGTCGTCCATTGTTGCTGTCAGTAACGGATTTGTAATCAGGATCTTCATCGCTGTTAACCGTTATTTAAATTTAACCCCACGAGCCGTTTTCCCTTTGGATGATCGATTTTGCCAATCCAACATTTTTTCGCCCCTGAAAGAGTCAAACACGACTGTCAGGGTTGAATTCCTTTATATCCATTTTTACCAACCATATACAATTCATCATCGTCTCCATTGGCTCAAGTCACAATTCATATTTTAGATCCCCGGAGGGGATCAACATAAATAACCGCCGGTGAAACCGGTGGATAAAAACCAACATATCCACCGACCCTGTAAGGGTCGAATAAGGTCCTTCCCCTTTCCAGACATATTCCTGTGACTTTTC
>JALUTR010000113.1 GCA_027021785.1 Fidelibacterota bacterium
CGCCCGGTGTAGCGAAACTTAGCCGGGAATGGTGGCCGTAAACTGCGCACGTCAAGCATTCTGCTTGACGATAGATGTTATTATCTGCTCAGGGATCGGGCTAAAACCCGCGAAAAAGTAAATCACGACTTTTTGAAATTTTCAGGCTAAAACAAGGCCCACACGAGAATTTTTTTTATCAGTCCCAAAGCAATAAAGGCTATAATGGGAGAAATATCGATCCCGATACCCAACGGCGGAATAATCTCCCGGATCGGTTTAAGAATCGGTTCGGTTGCACTGTATACCAATCGGAGAATCGGCTGATACGGATCGTGGGGAATCCACGAAAGAACGACTCTTATAATCAGACACAGGTACAATAGCTGGAATATGATATTAATGATTTGGAATAGCAGGTAATTCAATGCAAACACCTCTCATTCTATTTCTATCTGATTTTTCAAACGGCCAAAATAAAACCCCGGGGAAAGACCGACGGAAATTATCGATTCAAGTGGTTCAATATTTTAACTGTACTTCAACGGAAAAATAATTCTTATCAACCGCATAATCAAGCAAACCGGGATTTATTAAGTAAAACGTGATACTTGGAAATGTAATCAGAATCGCTTCCTGGTAATTCATACCTTTCGCTTCTTCGACTGTCCGGGGTGGATAATAACCATCGACTAAAAGGATGAAATTTATTTCGGTAGCACCGTTTTCGATAACGGGAATAGTATTTTATGAGCGTAAATTCATGTCGGAAATTTTCCGCAGGCGATATTTTCCATACCTTGGATTAAGGGACAGCCGTATTTTCCCTTCCGGATCCTAAAATCAGGCCCGGGGAGTTTCGTATCCATTCAATTTTAGTACGAGGAAAATATTCGATGAGAGTTCAGGTAAAAACCTTGTTATGGCTCATTCCGGTGAGCGTGCTGGTAAGCATGATAATTACTATGGTAACGATTACCTTGTTAACCATCGGTCTGGGACTTGCTTTCGACGCCCGGACAGCGACGATTTTGGGACTACTCATCGCTTCCGCATGCGGCGCCGTAATTACCGCCATACTATTAACAATGTACAAAAAATAATAAGTCACAATCTCCCACCGGTTTTGTGATAACACTTTACAAACAACCAATTATGGATTTTCGAGGACAATAATGAAACGCTTTCCGCCAATAAATCCCAAGTTCCCCCACTTTTTGCATGGCGGTGACTATAATCCTGACCAGTGGATAAAAACGCCCGAAATCCGGGACGAGGACATGCGGTTGATGAAACTTGCCAACTGCAACACCATGTCGATCGGCATCTTTTCCTGGGCGTCGCTGGAACCGGAAGAAGGGAAATATGAATTCGGCTGGCTGGACGATATCATGGGTACGCTGGCTGACAATAATGCCTTTGCCGTCCTGGCAACACCCAGCGGCGCAAAGCCGGCCTGGATGAGCGCCAAATACCCGGAGGTCCGGCGCGTCACAGTGGATGGAATCCGTGAACATCATGGCGGGCGCCATAACCATTGCCGCACTTCTCCCGTGTACCGTGAAAAATGTGTTGCCATCAACACCGAACTGGCCCGGCGCTACCGGAATCATCCCGCGCTACTCGTCTGGCATGTGTCCAACGAATACAACGGCGACCCCTGCTACTGCGAGCTGTGCCTGGCGGCTTTCCGCCAGTGGCTGCGGAAAAAGTACGACGATGATCTCGATCAACTGAACCACGAATGGTGGACGGCGTTTTGGAGCCACACCTTTACCGACTGGTCCCAGATTACCCCGGTTGACCCCAGCATTCACGGAATGATGCTGGACTGGAAACGATTCCGTACTGACCAAACCATCGATTTCTTCAAAACCGAAAGCGCTCCGCTCAGGGAATACACCCCCGGCGTGCCGGTCACCACCAATTTCATGGGCACCTATCCGGGGTTGGATTACTGGAAATTTGCCGCGGCGGTGGACGTGGTTTCCTGGGACCACTATCCCTCTTATCACGATCGCGATGACGACTGGAAACAGGCCGTCGAGGCTTCCTTTACCCATAATATTAACCGCTGCCTCAAAGGCGGTCGACCCTACATGCAAATGGAGTGTTCCCCCGGTGTAGTGAACTGGAAACCGATTAACAAACTGAAGCGTCCCGGTCTGCATCGTGTCGAAGCGCTCCAGTGCGTCGCCCACGGCGCCGATACCGTCCAGTATTTCCAGTGGCGCAAGGGGCGCGGCGGTTGTGAGAAATTTCACGGGGCCGTGGTCGATCATTGCGGACACGAACACACGCGCGTTTTCCGCGAAGTGACCGACGTGGGCAAAACGTTATTAAAACTGGATGCGGTAATCGGCACTACCGTCACACCGGAAACGGCCGTCATCTACGACTGGGAAAACCGGTGGGCGATCGACCAGGCCGCCGGGCCACGCAATAAAGGCAAGAACTACCTGCCCACCTGTGTCGCCCATTACCGGACGTTCTGGAATGCCGCCGTACCGGTGGACGTAATCAACATGGATTGCGATTTCACACCCTACAAACTGCTGATCGCGCCCATGCTCTACATGCTCCGTCCCGGCGTCGCCGAACGAATCGAGCACTTCGTCGCCGGGGGCGGGACGTTCGTTACGACGTATCTGAGCGGTATTGCCAATGAAAACGACCTCTGTTTCCCGGGCGGCTTCCCCGGCCCGCTACGCCGACTACTGGGGATCTGGGCGGAAGAAACCGACGTTCTTTACGACGATGAAAAAGCCATCATCGAAGCGGTGGAGCCGAACCCGGCCGGTCTTTCCGGTCGATACGACGCGCGTATGTTTTGCGATATTATCCATCCGGAAGGCGCCCGGACATTAGCTGTTTACAAAAACCAGTTTTATGCCGGGAAAGCGGCGGTCACCGTGAACACTTTTGGAAAAGGAAAGGCTTACTACATCGCCGCGCGCAACGACGATCGCTTTCTAAGCGATTTTTACACTCATCAAATCAGACAACTTGGAATTCGCGCGACCGTTCAAAGCGCCCTGCCCACCGGTGTAACCGCCCAGGTTCGAACCGACGGATCACGGGAGTTTGTTTTCCTGTTGAATTTCACTCGTGACGCCCACGTAATCGACCTGAGCGCGGAACGCCTGCGTGACATGGAAGGGACGGGTGAAATCATCGCCCGTCTGCAATTGCCCGGCTACGGTGCGAAGGTACTGGTGAGGGATTGCCGGTGATAAGGCACCGAAACCGGCTTGGTTTAAGACTTTGGTACTAACCCCGTATATTTCCGCCGAGTCTCTGTCAATCATCACTTGCGTTACGCGAATCGTGAAAATTCTCTCACGGAATTTCCGTTGAATTACAAAAGATAACTTTCTTACCGGCATCTTCCATTCATTGCATTTAAGAAAGAGAATTTCCTGGTACTTTGAGCACACAATCCGAAACCAACTTGAACTATGCTGTCCAAGACGTTTTCATGATCGAAGATATTGTAAAAATCACGATCAAATCTTATGCTATTCCGTCCCTTCAGGGCTAACGTGGTTTTGTTGTTCTTTCCTTGCCCGGCGCTACGCACCGGGTTGTTTTATTCCGCGCTTTCAGGACTATACCAATAACTACGACGCTTTTTTAGGTTCGTCCCCTCAATACTATCACAATGATTCGATTGGATTCCCTGAAAGGGAATCGTACAATGGATCCGTAAGTGTACAAGCCCTGTAATTAATTCTCAAAAAGATTTATCTTGGACAGATGTCGGTTCGACATGAATTTTGATAGTTTCGTCAATTTTGAAATAATGGTTCATAATCCTCCTTCGCAACGGGAAACAATTTAGGTTTCGGACGCGCTGTAATCAGACGTCCTATTCCGCCTGGTTTCCGTACATAAGGGAAATATCCCCGCAGGGGATATACATGAATAACAACCGGTGAAACCGGTTGGGATCAGAACACATCCTTCGACCCTTAAAGGGTCGAATAAAGCCCCTTAAACCAATCCAGATATTTTTTGAAGTTGTCCTGATTACCACTTGTAAACAACTTAATATATAGATATATTTCTATATGTTAATAGATACCAAATCATGAAATACGACATAAACAAATTCTTTAAGGCAATTTCCGATCCGAACCGGGTGAAAATCATGGAGTTGCTAAAGGACGGAGAATTAAACGTCACCGAAATCTGCAAACATTTCGATATGAAACAACCCTCCATTTCGCACCACCTGAATATCCTGAAAAACGCCGGGATTGTTAAGGATCGCAAAGTCGGAAAGGAGGTGTATTACTACCTCAACACGATTTGTATTACCAATTGTTGCGGAACGTTTCAAAATCGCTTTGCGAAAGAATAAGGATGGTTTTTTTTATGAATATTAATAGACATATATCTATATATAAATATAACCGTCCCGAACCGGTTATGAGCCCTTACCAGTTTTCCGGAATAAACTACAGGATGAAAGGAGTATCACCATGAAGCGATTCTCAATACCGCGGGTGGCCCATTGCGATAACGGCTGCTGAAGGCGGTCCTGGGCATGACCTAAAACTGCCCCCAAATTTTACCGGAATCCGTCTATTGCCTCAATAAACCCCTCGTCGGATAATCGTATTGATTGCTCTTTTCGGAATACCCACCAGGATAAGGATCCAGGATATCGGAAACGAACCGTTGATTCGTCATTCCCCATTCTTTTTACCCGCAGAAACAAATTTGTCGGTGGCTTTTATTATCTTCTCCGGAGTGCCGATAACGAACAGCACATCATCAGTCCGAATAAGCGTATTCGCGCCGGGGTTAGGCAATATTTTCGAATCTCTCTTTATCGCCACGACGGAAACCCCGTAGCGCTTTCGTAACTCGCTTTGGGCAAGGGTTTTTCCACTTAACGGAGACCCCCGATGGATTCGAAAGGTACTGATATTGATGTCATGGCTGTGCTGTTCCAGGTCCGAATACGTCGCCGAAACGGTGGACGGCGTGCGCAGCATCTCGTAACATTGCGACCGTACATCGGCAATAAAAGCCTCAATTTCATCCCGGGGAATCAGATACTTCGTCAATACGCGGGTAAATATTTCCACGGATGTTTCGAACTCCTCCGGGATCACCTCATTCGCCCCCAGTTCGAACAGGGGATTCAATTCCCGCGTATAGCGCGTACGCACGATTATATGCACCTTGGGACTGATTTCCCGGATTGTACGGGTAATACGTCGAGTGGTAACCGGATCGGAAATCGCCACAACAACAATTCTTGCCTCCTCAATATTCAGTGATCTGAGAATTGATTCATGCACCGCGTCGCCATAATAGATCGGTTCATTTTTCGTCTGCGCGTCTTTCACAATTTCGGGATTCATTTCAATAATCGCGTAGGGAATTCCGGCCATCCTGGCCGCCTGCGCCAGATTCTTGCCGTTAAAACCATAGCCGATAATCACCAGGTGGTCATTCCTGGAGTAGACTTCCTTATTGTTTATTTGAGGGTATTTAACGAGTTTGAATCGTTGCGGAAGCGGTAATTTCAGAATATAACCGGCCAAACGCGGAGCGACGGCGATCACGAAGGGGGTTACCACCATTGTCAAAACCGAAATACATAAAAACAGTTGGAAGAAATCCCCGGAAAGGAACCCGTACATGAGTCCGGTTTTCGACAGGACAAACGAAAATTCCCCGACCTGGCTGAGGGAAAGTCCGATCAATATCGCAACGCGCAGCGGATAACCGATTAATAATGAGGCCATACCCGCGGAAATTGCTTTTATAACCAGTATACCCGTGACAAACAGAATAATCAGTCCGGTGTGCGCGTAAAAATAATTAATATCCAACAACATGCCGATCGAGATGAAGAAGAAACTGGTAAAAACATCGCGCAGCGGCAAAATGGTGTCGAGTGTCTGATGACTGTACCCGGACTCGGAAACAATCAGGCCGGCCAGGAAAGCGCCCAAGGCGAGGGAGAGCCCCGCGCTGAAACTGACCCAGGCCACGGAAAAGCAGATCGTGACAATGCTCAGAATAAACAATTCCCGGCTTTGGGTTCGCACTACGTAATACAATATTTTCGGCACGATCCATTTGGCCATCACGATCGCCAGTACAATAATGGCGGTTCCCTTGACGGCAATTGCGTAAGGAGACGCGGCCATATACCCGGGATCGTTCGCCAGCAAAGGCGTGAACAACATCATGGGCACAATAAGAATGTCCTGAAAAATCAGAAATCCCAGGGCTGACTGCCCTTGGGGAGTGTCGACTTCCGCCCTTTCCTGGAGTTGTTTCAACACAATTACGGTACTGCTGAGGGACAGGAGAAAGCCGATAAAAATCGATTCCCCGGCGGGCATCCCCAGGATGAAGGCAATCGCAAAACCGGCAATTACCGTAAACAGTACCTGCAACGGTCCCCCGATCAAAACGGAACGCCTGATATTCAGCAGTTTGTTAAACGAAAATTCCACACCGATTGTAAACAACAACAATACGACCCCCACCTCGGCCAAAACCTCGACTTCCTCAACGCCCCCGATTAATGCCAAACCGTAAGGCCCCACCAGAAGGCCGGTCAGCAGGTACCCCACGATGAAGGGCACGCGGATACGGTGAAATATGATGAGGATGACAATGGATAGTCCAAAGATGTAGACGATATCTTTTAACATTGTATATTCCATTTTCAGATCGCTCTAAAAACCAGGTCTATAATAAAAGCAAAACGCCAATCGGTTGATGAAACCCGGACGATACCTGAGAACACAATCAGGTTCTTCCCCCAGCCTTTGCCCGGGTCCGGGAGGCAAATTTTTCAATCGAAAAACACGGGTTCAATTTTGACTTCCTTACGAACACAGTTAACATTAGTGTAAATCCAATTATGATGCAATATGAAAGATAATCACCCGGATTGAATACGTCCACATTTCGTTCCGTCGCGTGGCGGTGAACTTAACCGAATATTCTTTCGCGGACTTTTCCGCCGGAGCTCCGATGAATCGACGCGAAGACGGCGTAATAAAAGGGAAACGGGGTACCGCGGGCATTGCCTGTGGTACTACCGGGAGATACCTTCCTGGGCCAGGGTTTCCGGCAACGCTTACCTTGGGGCGGACAACCCATCAGACCGTGTATTTCGCCCTACGTGAATTTCATTGTCCAGCGCAACACGTTTAAGCCAACCAGGATAAGTCCTTCGGTGCGGGAGAGTCTCCAGCCGGTGCGCATAAAAATGACGACCAGGATTACCATTCCCACAAGCATCACCAGGCTGCCGTGAGCATAGGCGGTCACCGACATGGGATTCAGGATGCCGGCCAATCCCAGAACCCCCAGCAGGTTAAACAGGTCGCTGCCAATCAGGTTGCCGGCGGATATGCCGTGTTGTCCTTTGAAGGCGGCAACCAGGGAGGTGACAAATTCCGGAGCCGAGGTACCGGCCGCCACAATCGTAATGCCGATACCCCACTCGGAAACGCCGAAATCCCGGGCCAGGTTTATCGCCCCGGTTTTCAACAGGTGTCCTCCCAGCACAACCATGGCAATTCCTCCCGGCAGATAAAGATAATCCATTGGTCGCGCGCGCGATATTTCGGTGACCGGTTTATCTCTTTCCTTCTTCGTAAAAAGATAAAACAGGTAAACAACCAGACCGGCGAACATGATTATTCCTTCGCCGCGCGAAAAATGGAGATCCCAAATAAAATAGAGGATGGCGATGGTTGAAGCAACGAGCACCATCCCGTCACGCCATACCAATTTCCTGTCGGTTTTTATGCCTCTGACAATGGCGACCCCTCCGAGAATAAACCCCAGGTTAAAAATATTCGAACCGATGACGTTGGAGACCGAAATATCCGCCTGCCCGGACAACGCGGCGTTAATCGTCACCGCGAATTCCGGCGCGGAAGTACCAAGGGCCACAACCGTCAAACCGATTACCAGGGGTGAAATATCCAGGCTGCGGGCGACCCGGATTGAACTCTCCACCAACAGCCCGGCGCCCTTCCATAAAAAGACCGCCGATAACAGGATTTGTCCGAAATAGATTACTTCCAAGAAATCTCCCTTAACCTTATCCGAAAAGCCGGTATAAAATCAAATGAGATACTACAATGACAATAACCAATAGTTTTTAAAGAATCACAGTCCGTAAACCGGTTCCGTTTTTTCCCAGATCTGATTCATTGCCAATTTCCTCCGGCAAGCGGAGATATGTTCACCTGATCCATTCCGCCAGGAACAGAAGCAAAATGACAATCCAGAAAAAGAGCGGTCCCAGGTGTTTTTCAATTATCCCTTTCGGCTTTTTTTTAACTTTCGATCCTTTGTCAGATGTTTCCATTGCTATCCTACTTCCTTTTACCATTAAAAAATCTTAATTGATGTCCCTTATCAGGCATTACTCTTACAGGGGACACAATAACGCGTATGAGGTACTTCTTCCAGACGCTCCCTGGGAATCTCTTTGCCACACCGGACACATAAACCATATTCCTTCTTTTCAATCCGTTCCAATGCCGCGATTAAATGTTTCATATATTCCTCTTCCCTTTTGAAGAAATATATTTTCTCTTCCGGCCGGGCGCTACGTCCTTCCTTTCCGGCAACCCGCAGCAGGTTGTTCAGATTCTCGGCGCTGTTGTTACTCAGCCCCGCAGACACCCCGGTCTTGTCGATCACCCTGAGGTAATTATGGATGATCAGAGTTCTGAAGTATTCCAGGTCTTTATTGTTCATAACAGGCCTCCTAACCTGTATTCTCTTCGTGATAATTCCATAAAAAAAGCCGGCACTGACACTTTTTCGTGTCTTGCGCCGGCTTATGTCTACGCTTACCGTTTCCGTCCGGAACCGGTAATCCAGTACATCCACCAGAATATTTAGATAATCCCCACCGAACTGAATCGTCCGTCCGAAAGGGGATCATCCGGTGATGAGTTATTTATTTTACCCTAAATAACTCCTCACTTTCATCATCAATTTTATAGTCAGAGATTAATATAATTGCGCAGATAATCCAATGATTATCGGTTTCTTAATTCCGATTCCAAATCGCGATCCAATCCGATGACAAAAATCCTTTCTCCCAAACGGGTGCTGATATCGGTATGTATCGTAGTAACTTTCGCGCCGGTAGTGTCGCGCACGATTTTTTCAAGGAGGGGACGAGAACTTTCGATAAGACGCATTCGCGTCTGTTTAATTAACTGGGCCCCGTCGCGATCTTTCGCCAGGGCGACCTCCGCCGGCGTCAATACCCCCTTGAGACGTATAAGCAACATGTCGTGAATAATAAAGGTGTGTGCTTCCTTGGGACCGCGCCCCAACTGGTCCTTTTCAAAGCGCGTGAAAGCGATACTGATATCCGCTTCCAACTGTCCCTTGGTTTTGTTCATTTTACCCATAATCGATAATACCTTCGATCACAATTTAAGACCGCCCGATACAAGGGGCAATCGTCAGGAAACAATGATCCTGTCCGGTGAGGCCCGGGAAGAGGAAAGGAAATTGAATTACCGGCGGGGAAACCTTATTTAACCCAGACTATGCATTAACAACGAATCAGCGGAGCACAGGCAGGCGTAGTAGGACTTGTACAACCATGACCTGCAAGCTGATGCACTGTCGGTTGCGAAGTCTTATACGTTTAATCCGTTGGAATGCGCTTTGCCGGTCACTTTATCAATACCATCTTTTTGGTCCGGATGAAATCGACGGTCTCAAGACGGTATAAATACATTCCCGAACTGACTGTCTGTCTGTGGTTGTTAGTTCCATCCCAGATAATACTATAAGATCCGGGATCCCTTTCTTCGGCGATTAAAGATTTAATTTTATTACCACGAATATCGTAAATGGAAAGGGTTACGAACGAATGCACGGGAATACTGAATACTATTGTTGAGGTATTGTTAAACGGATTAGGATAATTATTTAACAAATGATAATCTTTGGCCAATTTCGGTTCATGGACTCCCAACATCCGTCCATCAATAACCGCAGACAACAATGTCCCGGTTTGGGGAGGATTGGAATTAAAATAAAATTCAACTATCCCAATGTCAGGCGCAAAACTGTAAGTCTGTTCGTCATCCAGGATGTCAGGGTTGTCAAATAATACAATTAAACAGCTATCGAATGTGCCCGCGTTTGTGGTTATTACAGTTGTATCCGAAACTATTATCTGGTAGTAAAACAGACTGCTGTCACTTTCATCCGGATATATAATCAAAGTATCCCCCGTGGCTTGTGTAAAATCAATCCAAATTTTATCATTTTGATATTTAAGGAAACCGGCGCTATCCCAACGTAAATATTTGTGTGAAGTATATGGAACGGGGATTATGGCAGAATCACGGTAGTCATAATAGACGTTATTTCCGACCAGAATAGTATCCGGTATATAGGATACGTGCTCTAATTCGTTGGAGCCATAATTCCATACATTTCCTGTTTGAAGAGGCAAATACGAGGTTAATTCCGGTCGATTTAATTGCGCGTTTAAATATGAAAACAAAATCAGACAGGTTAACGTTGATAGGTGTTTTATCTTTGACATTGGTCGTCGAACTCACTGGTTTTACGGAGCACAGCAGAATAAAAATCCAGTATAGTGATTTATAATGCTGTTCTCAAAATATACAGGGCAATTGAAGTAACTACTTAATTTGTTTCTTTAAATTATCTAAGGCTATAATAATATTCATCTTCAATTATAACTGTTTTCTCCTTAATTCTTGAATACGGCAAGGAAGTTTTTTCAATTTTGGCATACTTTCCGTCCTTGGTTGCTTTCAGAAAAGATATTAGAACCTTTTCCTCTTCTATTATTTCTCTCTCTTTCTTCTTTGTCTTCATGGTTCTCTCCCTTTTCTAATCAGTAATAATTTTTTTGTTGGTCTGCATTTCTATTTGACTTTTAATGCCAGATAAATCGATTTCGTATCCGCAATTGCAAATTAATTTAGCATTACTTGGGAAAGGTGTAAATCCTTTCTCTCGAAAATCTTTGTCAATTTTAGGATTATTGACAAATTTCGCATATATTTTATGAGATTTCCCACATTTGGGACAAACTTGATTGATCTCAGCTATATCTGGTGCTTGCTGATGGGGTATTTTTATTGGTTGTCCTGTTGGAACAGCCTGTCTGAATATTTTATTATCTTGAGTAGCAAATATTTTGAAAGAAGTTGTCGTTTCAAAAAGAAGCCGACAAACTGTTTGAATCCTATATACAACATCAGCTAATTCAAAATCATTGTCGATTCTTGTCACTTTTAAACCAATAGATTCCAAGTCATCTATTTTTATCGATCTTCCATGTGATCTCCATTTGGAATGGTTTGTCAATTCTTTCGCAATTTCTTCTGCCCGCCTTTTTTTCATATCTTTAGTTACAATTCTATTGTGGGTTTCCGTAAATCTCCAATTTTTGAATTTATAGCGGGCCAACCAATCTTTAACTAAATCTTCAGCAAATTTTAACGAATGGAACACACTACCCAATTCACCTGGCGAAATTTGTGCTACCATCGTTGCATCAAAAGGATTCAATGCCCCTTGTTTTTCTGCTTCTTCCCTTTTATCCTTAATCCATTCCATATAATCATATGCTGATACTATGGAACGACCAATTTTGATCTGAGCATCAATAGGTCCCAAACTTCCGGTTTCGGTCATCAGTATTTCATTGCCAGATAGGGCAATAATTGTACCTGCACTCTTGGCTTCCCCAGATATTATGAAGGAAACATTCTCAAACTTGGTGTGCAGGAATCTGCATATTTCCTCTGCAGTTTCACCACTACCACCTGGCGTCTCCAAATATACATCAACTTTATTATGCACTCCTTGACCAGATAATAAATCTCGGAAAATATAGAAGTCTGACTGCTCCAAAGGCACGGAAGGAATTGGTTTACCAATTGCAGCAGCATACACAAACAGATATGTTTCTCTCAAAGAGTTGTACTTACCAATGAGTTTTAGCAATTCCGATTCCAAATCGGGACCACTTAATTTTTTATTAATGTACTCGTTCATTAGACTCATTTTTTGCTTCTCCTATTCAAGTATAAGGCTTGAGTTCAAGTGATTGCGGGTTAGCGAAGATACCCCCAATCACCAAAACGATCGTGGCCCAAACTACTTCCAATAAAACCAAGATTAGAAATTCGCTTGCAACGATTTGTTAAGCCGTGTCACCTGACGAAGAGCCCTTTCTTTTACCCAAAAGTCCTGAAACAATCGGAATTACTATGGGTGCTATCACTTTTATGGTTTGCCAACCTTTTTCTATCCTTTCAACAAATTTAACTTGTTTCTGCAATTTGCATCTTTTACAATATTTGCCCTTCTCAATTGGTTTTGAACAAATCTTACATACGGCCATTCTCTAATAAATCCTTGTATTCAACTTCTATGACCAAATCATTTCGAGAGTCGAACAGATGGGAGACGCTCAATTGTATCTTTTCAAACTGATGACTAATCTGCTCAAGCGAAAAATCTGTCTCCGCCTCGTAAGGCAAAAACTCTTTCTTTTCATTTACTCCTTTTAACAGAGTATTACAGAAATCCAGGTACTGCTGTTTAGATTTATACGCACTCTGACGCTGTTTCAGTAGAGTTTGACCTCGAAAAATATAGATACTTGCAAGGTTGATATATTGTACATCCTCTTTTATTAAATCATAATTTTGCAAAATGGTTCGCTGGAAATCAAATGCTTTTTTATCAACTCCAACTACGCGCCAAAAATGGTCCGTAAATTTATCTTCCCTTAACGTTTGGCTTAGAAACGTCTTAAGATGGAGCATTAAACTTGTCCTGGCCTCGGTGAGAGACTAAAGAGCATTAGATAATTGCATTGCTTGAATTGCAGGGTCTTCAGCATAATAGGCTCGTTCTTAGATTTGAATTCCTGCTGCAGCTTTTAAAATCCGATCGCTCTGTTGATATAATAAAACTTGATTGAGTTTTTGATCTATCTCAAAAAGTTGCTCTGTTATTTGAGCAACACTTGCTTGAAGTGTTATTAGAGTAACATTAGAAAAAAACTCGTGGCTCAGATTTACCTGTTGCCAGTCTATTTGCTCAACAATAGGTTTTCCACGCATATTCGGGTTTCGGATCATTCCATTCCATAACCCAGAATCATTCTTAAACATCTTTTCATATTTACCCTGTTGTAAACCTTCTTGGGCCTATTTTGATATTTTGGCAATGTAAATGTTCCCTTCTTGTAATTTATCCATTACCAACTTTATATAACCTGGAGTAGTACGTAACAAGGAAATAAAAGAAGTCTTTGTTTGTTCAAGGTATTGGGCAAAAAGCTGGTCTTTTTCTCTCACCTTAGCGATATTGTTTTTGTTAATAATTAAGGATTTTTCCGGTTCAAGAATTACTTTATACATAATTACACCTAAAGTCTCATTTGATCCAATGATATATCTTCATCTTGAATATCAATAATTTCACTCATATCACCCTTATAGACAAAAAAAGTATCCATCTATATCATTAAAGGAAAATGGAAAAATAATTAATATTTGTCTATGTATGATTTCTTTTAATATGGTCAGCATAGAATTTTTAACATAATTAATAGGTAAGGTTATAATATTTCCAGACAATCCACAACCAAAATTTGTCCCTGCCCGGAACCTGAAACTCGTGGACCAGGTGCGGCAAGGATTAAGATATAATCATTACTCTTATCGAACGGAACAGGCTTACCGTGGCCGGAGCGTAAGATTCATTCCGTACCACGGAACAACACTCTTTTCTGCCACCGGTCAGATCCGGTTTTCACCAATACACAATACAAAAACTTTTTGGACCTGATCATATTTCTCCCGCTGACGTGCCTCCGGTCGGGTCGAACAACATTCCGAATACACGACTCTCCAATTGGTCCCCTTCCGGGTCGCCTTCGATTGACCGGCGTTGTGCTCACGCAGCCGACGGCGGAGATTGTTGGTGTAACCAACATAGGTAAACCCTTCCCTGCTCTGTAAAACATAAACCGTATATTGCATAAA
>JALUTR010000114.1 GCA_027021785.1 Fidelibacterota bacterium
TCGTCCGCGGGTAATTAACGATCTGGAGCGAATCCCGATTCGCGAAGGGCTACAGTTAGGCGATATAAGCCGGATATCGTTTACTTATGAGGATCCCACAACCCTCTCCCGTCATAATTTTGATCCCCTGGTGTTGCTCAGGATATTCAAAACACCGGGATCGAATGCGCTTGTTTTTGCCAAAGCTGTCCGGAATCGACTTGTCGCCATCCGGGATAAGCTTCCCGAAAAGGTTCACATTCGCGTCGCTTCCGACAGCTCGGATGAATTGAGAGCCGAATTGAAAAGCCTGGCAATCAGGGTGGTCGTAATTCTCTCGGTTGTGTTTGCCATTCTGTTTGCGCTCTTCCGGCGCTGGATGTTGTCGGTGATTGTTCTGATGGTTGTGTTGCTGTCGATTGTCGGTGCTTCCATTTTTCTGTATTGGAGCGGATACACCATTAATGTGATCACGTTGGCCGGAATCGCCCTCGTTTTCGGGATGCTGGTGGATAATTCGGTCGTAGTGATGGAAAATATTCAACGCTGCCGGATGAGAGGCAAATCCGTTTTGGGAAGTGGATTACGGGGGACAATGGAAATGTTTCAGTCCCTGTCGGCCTCTACCGGAACAACTGTGTTGGTTTTCCTGGCGCTCCTGTTATTGCAAAATCGTCTGGGAGCTTATTACAAACCCCTGGCCTTTGTTTTGTCTTTTTCCCTGATCATGTCATTAATTATTGCGCTTACATTGATTCCCGCAGTTGTGGTCCGTTGGCCGAATTTAATGAACAACAATACAAACTTATCCCGGAGATTCAAGGGGCTCTCGTGGTACTCGTCCTTTCTGCGATTTGTGATTAAGCGGCGCAAATCAACACTGATTCTTGTTTCCCTGCTGTTGGCTGTTTCCACCTGGTTATTTTGGAATAACATCGAGCGAGGCGGGTTTATTTATTGGGGCAAAAAGCAAAAATTGGATGTTTATGTAAATGCGCCCAAAGGCGTCACGTTGGAAGTGTTGAACAACATCATTCGTAATTTTGAAGAAGTTGTTCGGAGGCAGGGTGTGGACTGCTCGGCCCGTACCGTGGTAGATGAGAAGAATAGTTACGGATACCTGGAGGTGACATTCCCGGATTCCGTTCTGAATAGTATAGCGCCGTTTGTGATGAAGGAGTATTTAATCGCCGAAGCGGTGAATTATGCCGGAGTCGGCATTGGAATTTCCGGTTTCGGGATACCCTATTGGAACGGGGGGTACAAGGTAAGAACCATATTGAATACCGTTTTGCAGATTACCGGTCCAGATTATTACCGCCTGTGGGAGATCGGCGAATCAATCCTTGCGTTGGCTAAAATGGATTCCCGGGTGAATACGGGTGTTGTTTCGCCCTCCATCCGGAGCCTGTATCAGTCGGATCTTAAAGAGTATCGTTTCACGGCGGATGTTGAGCGACTTTGGAATAACCGGATTTCGATCTCTTCGGCCGTCGCCGGCGCCCGGAGAGTGTTCCTGGAGCAAAACCGGCAGGGAGAAATTACAATCGCCGAAAAGCGCTATCCGCTAATGTTGCGCTACAGCGATGGTGAACCGGAACTGGAAACCCTGAGTCAGCAACGGATCAAAGTCAAAAAAAATCAATTAATCCCTGTAGCCGATTATTTCTCCGTTGAAAAAAAAGCTATCCAGCCCTGGATCGACAAGAAGAATCAACAATATCGGTTTACCGTCGCCTGGCAATACCGGGGGCCGGAAAGGATGCGTAGTCGCCACGAAAAGAGTATCGTGAATGCCCTTGAACTGCCGCCCGGCTATAAACTGGAAGAAAGACAGTGGGGATTTCTTACCAAAAAAGAAGAAGGTGATTTACTCCGGCTTTTGCTTTTGGTTACGGCGGGCATGTTTATGATATTGGCGGCGTTATACGAATCATTTTCCCAACCGATAATTATTTTTCTCAGTGTACCTTTCGCTTTGATTGGGGTGTTCCTGTCATACTTTGTGTTCGGACGTGATTTCGACGTAAACGGATACATCGGCTTAATCCTGCTGATGGGAATCGTCCTGAATAATGGGATTGTCTTAGTGGACCGGATTAATCAACTGCGTAAAAAGGGACTCGCCATAATCGAAGCCGCGATTCAGGGAGGCGTGGAAAGGATTCGACCGATTATGATTACTACCCTGACAACGGTGGGGGGCCTGATTCCTTTATTTTTCATCGGTTCGGGCAATACGGCCATGGCAAAAATATTGGAAGAATTGAGCTTTATTACCGTTGGCGGATTGATCAGTTCCACCGTATTCACGGTGACATTAATACCGCTTTTTTATGTTATTATCGAAGAAATCCATCCAACCGAATAAAAAAGTACAAGACGATTATCGAGGTTTATTAATTTCCGCGGTCGTTCCGGTATTGGTTATACCAGTAAACATTGCCATAATTACTTAATCAGGAAAATAGAGAATGTCGTTGAAATTACATTATCTGCAGCATGTCCCCTTTGAGGATTTAGCCAATATTGAAACCTGGGCCAAAGGCAAGGGACACAAAATTTCAAAAACGCAATTTTTTAGCGGACAGCCGCTCCCTGACACAAACGAGTTCGATTGGCTGGTGGTAATGGGCGGTCCGATGAATATCTACGAGGAACAGAAATATCCCTGGCTGGTGGATGAGAAAAAATTCATTGAAAAAGCAATCAAAGACCGGAAAGTTGTTTTGGGAATTTGCCTGGGAGCGCAACTGATTGCTGATGTGCTGGGTGGATCGGTTTACAAAAACCGGTATGCGGAAATTGGCTGGTTCCCGGTATCGTTAACCGGGGAGGCCCGGGAGACGGCCTTGTTCCAAACCCTTCCGAATGAGTTCATTACTTTTCAATGGCACGGCGATACGTTCGATATCCCTCCCGGATGCCGAAAAATCGCGGAGAACGATATTTGCGCCAATCAGGCCTTTGAATATAACGAACACGTAGTGGGATTGCAGTTTCACCTGGAATCATCGCCCCGTAGTATTGAACGGTTAATCCATAACTGCGAAGATGAAATCGTGGATGGGAAATATATTCAAACAGCGGAGGAAATGCGGGGTCAAACCGGCTATATGACGGAAATAAACCGTACGCTGGCTTTATTGCTGGACAATATGG
>JALUTR010000115.1 GCA_027021785.1 Fidelibacterota bacterium
CTCATGGAAAATTCTTAACCCAGCGTCACTTACGGCTTCCCCGCAACGAACCGGGACGCCTATATCGCGATCCTTTTCCAGGACGAGGACCGACAGGCCTCCCCGGGCGGCGATTCGCGCAAAGGTCGATCCGGCAGGACCGCCCCCTACAACCACTACATCAAACTTCTGTTTTTTCCACATGACTTAATACTTCAATCGGACAAATATATACGCATAAATCACAATCAATGCATTCATCATCGTCAATTTGAATTACAGCCTCTTTGACTTCAATACAATCCGTGGGGCAAAGCCCTACACAGCAACCGCAAAAATCACACTTGTTTTCTTCGATTCTGATCATCTCAAGGTACGATCCCAACTACGGGATTGAGAAAACAGACACGTACCGACATCACAACGGATCAATTTATTGTTCCTCATCCATGTGGACACTGAAAGTAGGGTAGACAATTTGATGCCGGAAATAATAATAAAACCGCAGGGCGTAAAACAAAATCACCAACGGGACCAGGAACCAGGCTTCCCGCGCGGAAACAAACATGGCCATAATAAATATCGAAAAAATCCTGGCCCGTTGTATATGACGAACATGCGTCGTAACCAGCGCGACGAGCAGGAACGGCAAATAGACAACTGATGCCGTACTCGAAACGGGGTCATCGAAAAAATATCCTATCACCGTCGCCACAGCCGTCAGTAAGAGCGAAATAAACACGTACAATCGTTTTTTTGGCTTTGAGGCAATGGTAACCTCACCGCTTTTTTCATCTTTGCTCAGGGGAACAATGAAAACAAACATAACCGCAATAAAATACGCGATATAGGGAATACTGTATTTCAACCCGGCCAGGGGCTTGCTACCCCATCCCAGTAAAAATACCGCCAGACCGAAAATCGAATAGCTCCCTATTTCTTTCACGGTGAGCGTTTTTTTCAATATCCCGCGTTTCAAAATGAAAACAGCCATGATATACGTAACCACGATAAGCGACAGGATACCGATATGCCAGGGAGTAAACTCCCAGAATAAATACCGGTCTACATATCCCCCGTGTGTACTCATCCCGGCAACGAACATGGTCCAGATCCAAAACCAATCCAGCGGTCTGTAATCCTCCATAAAAACATCCAGGGACTTCGCTAAATCGGAAAGGCGTTTATAAAGCCCGGAGTCAGGGGGTATGATTTTGGAAATCAACATGGATATGCTTTCTTCTTTTCAAGTTTTGTTTCAAACAATTGCATCATCCTTTATTTTCGGATTTCGCACCGGGAATAGTGATTCATTTCTACGAATACCCGTTGCCGGTTTAAATAATACGATTGCGTACCATTTAAATTACTTAATAACACCGATGGAATAGAGAAAAACAATCAGGATCATCACCGGGGAAAGATATTTCAGGAACCATTTCCACGACCGCATTATTCCCGCGTGTTTAGCGAATAAATCCACGGCGCCCTTCTTCAGTTCCACGACGGAACGATCGAGGCCCCAAACCCAGGCTACGAATATGGATATGAAAAAACCACCTAACGGTAAAAGGATGTTGGAGGCCAGGAAATCCATGATATCAAAAAAGTTGTGACCAAATAACGTATAATCGGCCATGACATTGAAAGAGAGGGCGCTTGGCACACCCAGAAGGAACGTTACAAAGCCAAAGACCAACACGGCTTTATGCCGGGTCCAGTTCCTCTCATCCACGAAAAAGGCAACGACTACTTCCAGTAATGAAATGGCCGATGTTAAGGCCGCCAATGTCAATAGTAAGAAAAACAAAATGGCAAACAGGAACCCACCCGGCATTTTGGTAAACACAACCGGTAAGGTATGGAAGATTAATCCCGGACCGGCAGCAGGGTTTTGATCGGTGGCAAAAACGGCGGTAAAGATCGCGATTCCCGCCAACAGGGCAATTACCGTATCCAGGATTACGATCTCCAGGGCGGCGGCGGGGACATTATCCTTTTCCGATAAATAGCTCCCATAGGTCATCATGGCCCCCATTCCCAGGCTCAGGGTAAAGAAAGCGTGCCCCAGGGCAACCAATACCGATTGACTTGTGATTTTACTCCAGTCCGGGTGCCATAAAAATTTCAACCCTTTCTCGGCGCCTTCCAGGGTAACCCCGCGAATCACCAGAATGATCAGAATGACAAAAAGGACGGGCATCATGATTTTACTGCCCCGTTCAATCCCCCCTTTTACACCGAAATAAACCACCACCATTGTTAAGACAAAGAACACGCCGTGATATCCGACGACCCAACCCACATTGCTGACCAAAACGCCGAAATGTGCGCCGGCGGAGGCGGCGTCGGGATAATTGTAAAAGGTGCCTTTTACCGCTTCCACGATATAACCGATCGACCAACCGGCGACAACACTGTAAAACGACAGGATAATAAATCCGGCCAGGACTCCTAAACCTCCCACCATGGTCCAGAAAGGATGTCCGCTTAATTTTTTAAACGCTCCCACGGGATTTCTTTGTGTTGTCCGCCCCAATAACACTTCGGCAATCAAAACCGGCAAACCGATCATCGCGATACAGATTAAGTAGATAAAGACAAAGGCCGCCCCGCCGTTTTCGCCGGCGATATAAGGGAATTTCCAAATATTCCCGAGCCCGATCGCCGACCCGGCGGCAGCCAGAATAAACCCGAACTTCGACCCCCAATGTTCACGTTTCTCAACCATAATTTATTGATCCTGTGTTTTGTCTTCCTCAGGGGGTGGTTTTTCCAAATCCTCGCTCATGACGGCATCAAATGATTGCAAATGAGCATCAACCACCGCATCCAACAAGCCGTAAATATAGATAAATCCGACCCACCATGCATATTTATTTCGTTTCTCCAAATAGCGATGACGCGGCAACGGATATCCGTCGTTATAATTCCGGAAATTGTTGCGATTTACCGAAAACCGCCAGGAAGCCAGAACTTCCAAACCAACGATCATAACCGCCTTGCCATACCGGCCGTTATAAACCTGTCCTCCCCCCGGGAACAGCAGCGCATAAAGGGCCGCTTTTTTCGGTGAATGATCCAAGAGCAGGGAGTCGGGCTCCTGCCCGTAACAAATTGTGATCATCAATCCGGAG
>JALUTR010000116.1 GCA_027021785.1 Fidelibacterota bacterium
AATGGAGGCAACGATGAAACCTTTTTGGCTGTTTATCCTTCTTTCGTCCCTGGCCGTTTTATGGGGAAAACCGAAATTCAGTGACACTCAATTACTGGCCATGACACCACCCTATTTTACCCGCAATCACACGGCGCCCGAATTGTTGGGGACCAATATTTACACTACCCGCCAGGGACGTGTTTTCCGGGTCGACATTCATGTCGACCGCAACCGCGCGAACGACGATCTGGGGTTTGCTTTTTCAGCTCTTACCACCCTGGCCCAGTATGCCCGGAAACCGTTTAAGGAGTTCATCGTGGTAATGCACTACGACATCCGGGATAAACCGCCGGAGGTCGTTATCGGCAAGGCCCGCTGTACCCTGAATCGTTTCGTTTATCAGCGGATCAGCTATGCCAAATGGTACCGGGAATGTATTCGCTTCCAGCAAATGTGAGCAGCGTTTTAATGTAATACAGGAATTCCACTGAAATACTGGATTTATTCATTATCCCGGATTTTGCATTAACAACGAATCAAACTAATTAAACGAATATATAATAATAACAACATCTCAGTCCCTGAGGTCGTTCTACTTCACGACTTTTTACGATTGCGTCATTATTCAATTCCAATAATTTGTAAACGTGGATTTTCATCCCCGATGTAGATTGTATTTGAGCCCCCGATCGCGGGGCAGTAATCCAGATGAATCCCTACCGATGGTACGTTGGTTTGCCATACAATTTCCCCCTCCGGCGAAACACGAAACACATCCTTGCCACCTCCGAAATAGACGTACCCGTCCGAGTCGCTAACCAAATGAGTCGAAACAGTGGCTGCTATGATCCACCGCAAATTGCCCTCAATATCCACCGCGATCAACACGCTCCCATTACTTGTATAACCAGTAAAATACAGATTCCCTGCAAGGTCCAGTGTCGGCGCTACAGCACCATATAAACGAACAAGTCCAATATCTTTAATGTGCATCCGCCACCGGACATCACCGTTATTCGTGAGGGCGGTAATCGAACTGTCCCCTTGATTATAAAAATACAGGTTACCGTCATTGTCGATACAGATATATTCATTTCCGCGGCCGGTCCAATAGCCCCATTCAATTTCACCGGCAGTGGTAACCGCATATAACGAATCCAGGCCGGAAACGTACAGCGTGGAACCATCCGGCGAAAATACAGTCGGTTGCGATGTACCCAAAAAGTTGTCGGGAACGTATAATTGCCATCTTAAATTCCCCTCAGGTGTCAAAGAAATCAACTTCTTGGGATCCTCATGGGTAATGAAGTACAGGTTCCCCTCCCGGTCCAAAGCGATGCTGGTGTTCACATCCACGGGATAAGTCCACAGCTCTGTGCCATCGGTTCGAATGGCATGGACTTTTTCATCCCTGCTCTTGGAAGAGGTGACATAAATAACCCCATTCGATCCCAGGGTGGGCGTGGACCAGTTTTCGAAATATCCGGTTTGAATGGACAAAATGGATTTCCACTGTATTTCTCCCCGGCTATTAATGGCGTAGAGATAACTTGTATCTCCGGAAGAAGTGAAATATACGATCTCGTTGGGCCCAACAACCGGTGACGACACTAACCAGAAAGAATCGTTGAACTCCAAAAACAGTTCCCCCGCTTGTGGTCCGGCGTAATTGCTCCTACCGGTTCCCTGGGGGTCGTGCCGAAATATGGGCCAGGGACTGTCCGCCAGGGAGGGCCAGGGGATCTGCTCCTGGCGGTAGGGATTGTCCTCCTCCGGGGGCTCCCCACAGCCGACCAGGAATAAAAGCAAAATCAATATAACAGGTATACAACTCCTCATTTACGCTCCGGTTTACAAATTCAAGTAGAATTTACACCCCCCCCATTTGAGTCAAAAACTTTTTTCCAGTGAATCCTGGATCGGTAATACGACAATCCCCTCTATCAAGAGGGGTGGCCCCGAAGGGGACGGGGTGTGTACCGGATAATTGCATTTTCACCGGCGTTTTGGTTTACCATGGATTGCAGAATCCGGATTATTAAAATCAGAATATCCCCTTTTTCCGTGTTGCAATTCTTTTTGTGGTTTCTACCATTAATGCAATTGGATTTTCGCTGTTATCACAGAATGATGTGTGTCGAGTCGGGAAAACTCATCACACACCCCCCTCCGACTGCGTCGGTGGTCCCCTCTTTTTAGAGGGGATTTTGGACCAGATTTCTTATCGTCATGATTTACCCCCCCCCCTTTTTTTATTTCATTAAAACGGTTTTTACTCTTTTAGATTTCGATTTTATCGTCAGGTCCAGAATATATACTCCTGATGGAAGTTGTTCCGGTTCCCACCTTAGGTAATTCAACCCCGGTTGACTATAACCCGAAAATATTTTCTGCACTCGTTTACCAAGCAAATTGTAAGCAACAATTTCCGTGGGGGAGCTATCATTCCATGGAGAATGCCACAAGATATTTAGGGAACTGTTGAACGGATTCGGGTAGGTCTTGATAATAGAATAGTCTTTAGGGAGGCTCGTAAGTTGCGGAGGTTCATTATATACTTGTAACGCATAATCATTCCACCATTCACGGATGAATAAGGCTTGATTTTCCAACGCTGACAATGCTTCCTGGTATGACTCACCAAATGTGACGATAAAAGCGTATATTACTTCCACAGAATCACCCGCTGGCAGGTCGAATGGTCCGCTGGAAGTTACAAACCCGGAGCCTGCCCAGCTGCCTTCAATATCCCATAGCCATCCCTCTCCGGTAACCGGATTACCATCATAAGTAAAGGTCGTGGTATCACCAGTGAGAGGATGAATAATTGGGTCCCCATTCAGTTTTAACCCTAAGGTGATGTTTCTCAGTTGCTCTAATGAGTCTGGAAAATAGGCCAACATTTGACCACTTGAAGGATCGAAACGATCATCAAATATATACCATCCAGCAGTGGTTGGTAAGTTTTTAGAGTCATAGTATGTATTCCCGAATTCTGTTGCAGTGTCGCCAGGAGAAGGTACCATGGGTCCCTGAAGCAACAAATATGCACAGGCTCGGGGACAATAACCCCCCAACTCATTGTGCCAATAATACATATACATGTAATTCCCATTCGGATT
>JALUTR010000117.1 GCA_027021785.1 Fidelibacterota bacterium
GCGTCACGGTAAAACATTGGGAACGCCGGTGGGCTTGATTATTCCCAATAAGGATTGGGAGAATTGGGTCAATAAGATGTCGGTGGAGCCTCCTGCCGGGGAGACACCGGCGGTTACGCTGCCCCGTCCGGGGCATGCCGATTTGGCCGGTGTCCGGAAATTCGATTTTCGCGACATTCGTAACGTATTGGAACGAGCTTCGGCCCGGGAAACGGCCATGCGGGTGGCCCTGGCTACCGTCTGCCGGAAACTTTTGAAAGAGGTGGGAATCGAAGTCGGCAGCCGGGTAGTCCGGATTCATACGGTCAGGGACAAAACACCCCTGCCGCAGGAGATCGCGCCGGAGGAACTGAACCGCCGGGCCGATGAATCCCCGTTGCGTTGTCTTGACAAGGATGCGGAAAAAGAGATGATGGCCGCTATCGATCGGGCAAGACAGGCGGGAGATTCGGTTGGCGGAATATTCGAAGTAGTGGCATCCGGTTTGCCCTATGGTTTGGGCACGTATGTCCATTGGGACAAAAAACTTCAAGCCCGGATTGCGGAAGCGATGATGTCGATCAACGCTTTCAAGGGGATTGAAATCGGGTCGGGCTTTGCCCAGGCGGGGGCGCTTGGAAGCGAAGTCCACGACGAAATATTTTTTGAAGACGGAACTTACCGACGTCCCACAAATAATGCGGGAGGAATTGAAGGCGGGATGAGCAACGCCCAACCGATTGTGGTTCGGGTCGTCATGAAACCGATTCCCACGCTGATTAAACCGCTCCATTCCGTTGATATTGAGACCAAAACGCCAAAAATGGCCCATAAGGAACGAACCGATTCCTGCGCCGTTCCCGCCGCCTCGGTAATAGCGGAGAGCATGCTTTGCCTGGTGTTGGCCGATGCCGTCCTGGAGAAATTCGGCGGGGATACCGTGGAACAATTGAAGGGGCACATGAAAGTTTCGGCTAAATATTAATGGGGGATAAGAAACACAGGAAATAATTGCCAAGGGACGTATCATTGTTTCATAACCACGTAACACAAACCTTTCACCAATAGCCTATGATGATTGATAAGAATATTTATTTGATCGGAATGATGGGGAGTTGGAAAACAACGGTCGGGCGGCTTCTTGCCAAGAAACTGAAGCGGAATTTCGTTGACCTGGATGACCAGATTGAAAAAGCCGCGGGCCTGATAATCGCTCATATATTTGAGATATTCAGTGAAGCCGAATTCCGTTCCCTGGAAGCCAAGCAACTCAGGAAAATCGCGCAGCTTGAAAACCAGGTTGTCGGAACCGGAGGCGGGGCCGTTTTGCAGGAAAAAAACCGGCGAATATTTCTGGAGGATGGGATAACGATTTTCCTCAGGGCGGAACCGGCCGTGCTGGCGAGTCGGATTCGCAATAAAAGCAAGCGACCGTTATTGATGAAATCCGACAATATTGAGAACACTCTGCGGGAAATCTGGGAAAAGAGGCAAGCGCTGTACGAAGCATCCGCCCATTATATTTTGGATACCGACGAACTTAAACCGGAGGAAGTCACCGAAGAAATCGTGGCTTATCTCCAGGAGAATTATGAATACAATCCAGGTTGAACTGGGGAACCGTTCCTACCCAATTTGGGTGAAGCCGGGTTTACTATCCGATCTTCCCGACAAGCTTCAAATTTTCAATCATGGTCAACAATGGGTAATCATTACCCAACCGTTCCTGGCCGGGGAATACGGTAGCCGGTTAGCGGAACAGTTAAAGGCAAATGACTTCCGGGTCGCGCTGTTAACGATTCCCAAAGGAGAACAGGCGAAGGCATTATCCCGGGTGGAGTCTTTGTACGAAGATTTATTGCGGATGAAATGTGACCGCAGCACGACAATCCTCGCCCTGGGGGGCGGTGTCGTGGGTGATGTGGCCGGTTTCGTGGCGGCGACGTTCATGCGGGGTATTGACTATATTCAGGTTCCGACCACATTGCTGGCCATGGTGGACTCTTCCATCGGGGGAAAGACCGGGGTAAATCTTCCCCAAGGAAAGAATCTTGTAGGGGCCATTTATCAACCCAAAGCGGTGGCGGTCGATCCCCATTTTTTACGTTCCCTGCCCTTGCGCGAATTGGTGTCGGGATTTGCCGAAGTGTTGAAATACGGCGCCATCCGTGACCGTGAATTTTTCCACCTGCTGGGTAAGAATATGGAGATTCTCCTGTCTCTCGGGGACGATCAAATGCTGGAGGATGCCATTGCCCGCTCCTGCGCGATTAAAGCCGCGATCGTGTCCGCCGATGAGCGGGAAGGGGGAATGAGACGGATACTGAATTTTGGTCATACTATCGGGCATGCCCTGGAGACCACCACCGGATATAATGTATTACGGCATGGAGAGGCCATTGCTTTCGGAATGCTTTGTGCCGGATTCATTTCCCGTAACCTGGGGTTCATAGGAAGCGATGAATGGGAGCGGTTTCGTGATACTCTTTACCAATTGCCCCTGCCGGAATTGCCGTCAATTGATCCCGAAGTTGTCCTGGAAACAATTACGCTTGATAAAAAAGTACAAGCCGGGACGCTTCATTTTGTTCTCCTGGAAGAGATCGGGAAAGCCGTGGTATCCACCGATGTTACCGAAGATGACCTGTTGGAAGCCCTGGAAATACTGTGAATATCCTGGTAATCAACGGTCCGAATTTGAATCTTTTGGGGGTGCGGGAACCGGACACTTACGGGCGGGAAACGTTGGAGGAGATTAATCAGTGGTTGGAATCCCAACCGGAAGCGGAAGGACATACGTTAAAGTTTTTTCAATCCAATCACGAAGGTGAAATAATCGACACCATTCATTCGGACCGGGACTGGGCCGATGGCATCATCATTAACCCGGCCGCTTTTACCCATTATTCCTATGCCATCCGGGATGCCATCGCCGCCGTTGGTATTCCAACCGTGGAAGTACACTTAAGCGATATTTCGAAACGGGAGGATTTCCGGAAACATTCCGTGATTGAAGCGGTGTGTGTCGGACAGGTGATGGGGCTTGGCAAAGCAAGTTACCTGGAGGGATTGAAGCGTTTGTTGCGTGTTGAACGTGAAGTGTAAACTGTGATGTATATTTGAAGGGCCAATCCGCGGAAAGAACCAATCCGCCGGCCAGGAACCAAGAGCCAATCCGCCGGCTGGCGGAGATACCAAAAGACGTTTGACTATTTCGGGGGAATCATTGATTAATATTGTGCAACCCTATTTTAAACCTGAACTATTGTATTTTCCACTTTACCGGCATTAACTACCGGTTAGGAACTTGTCTTTTGGTTGGCGGGGTGGAGCTCAGAAAAATTCGGATTGCAATATCAACGAGAAGATTTTTATGTCCAATACCCGGTTCTTCATCGTACTCGTGTTGTTCCGGTAATCGGAATGATTTACTCAAGATTGAAAATTACAATGTAGTTAAACAATATCACAGGAAGTGGGTATGCATGAGAAATGTCAGCTATTATTCTACCACAGTGAGATTGGCTTTTGGTTCTTTTGTACGATTTTCCACCCGAACAGACGTGATCACGTTTCACGCCTCACTTTTCATTTAAGCGTAAGCGTTTTTTAATTTCCTCCGGTCTGCTTAACATTCCCTGCCAAAAAGGAGTAGTGATTCAAACCGTTTACAAACCCATCCTCCTGATCTCGTATTGTCCGGGGATTAATTATCCGGATGGGAGACGTTGAATACGGGTCAGCGATTTTGGAAAATGATTTCATAGAGGAATGAAAGTGGGCATCAAATTCTTTCGGTTGTCGGTACCGTTATTGATCGGTGTATTTTCGGGTTGTGTTCATTTCAGGCCCCCGGCCCCCGTAAAAGAAGCCCGTGCCGTGTGGATAACCCGTTTCGAGTACAGCAATTATTCGACCACCCATGATCAGGATTCCATTCGCGCCTACATAAGGAATGTGATCGACCGGGCGGCAAGGGCGAATTTCAATATGATCTTTTTTCAGGTACGCGGGAACGGCGATGCGTATTATACTCCCGGGCTGGAACCGTGGGGAGACCTGTTGACCGGAAAATTGGGAGAAGATCCCGGTTGGGACCCTTTGCAATACGCGATTGACCTGGCACATGCGCGCGGATTGGAATTGCATGCCTGGATTAATACTTTCCCGGCCTGGCGTGGGACGGAGCCTCCTCCCGAAACGACACCGCGTTCGCCCTACCTGGAGCATCCGGAGTGGATCGTCTGTGATTCCAGCGGTACGCCGATGCCGTTGTCGGAATACTATGTTTCCTTTTCCCCCGGAATCCCGGCGGTACATGATTACATCATCAGCGTTGTGGCCGATATTGTCACCCGTTATGATATTGACGGGATCCATTTCGATTATATACGCTATCCCGAAATTGCTCCCGATAAGGGGTATTCCCACGATTCGATCAGCGTCGCGCGGTTTAATTCACCGGAAGGCAATCCGTTTGAGCTGGATTGGGAAGACTGGCAAAGAGAGCAGTTAAACCAGTTTGTTTATAAGGCGTACAACGCCATTCATGACCTCAAACCGTGGGTGAAGGTGTCCGCCGCGGTAATCGGAAGCTACCGGGAGGGAGGTTGGACCGCCTATCATTCCGTTTACCAGGACCCGCGGAGATGGACGGAATTGGGAAAAATTGATTTCATCACGCCCATGATTTACTGGCCGCGGCGTCATCCGACACAACCTTTCCTGAAGCGTTCCCGGGAATGGGACCGGTATTACACGGTTGGGCGCTATGTATTCCCGGGAATCGGGAGTTATCGATACAACACGAATGAGAAGAATTATCGCTGGAGCGAAGTTGGAGGAGAAATAGACGGATTACGGGAGAGCCGGATCAACGGCATGGCGTTTTTCAATGCACAGAGCCTGGAAGATCATTGGGAAGAACTGGCGGCCAGGCGTTTCAGAACCCCGGCGAATGTTCCCCCCATGAGTTGGAAAGACAGCATTCCGCCGTCGGCGCCGAAAAATTTACGGGCTGAATTTATAGGTAACCGGGTCAAACTTACCTGGTCGATCGATGCGAGTGATAATGATATCAGGCGTTACAATATTTACCTCAGCAAAACATTGCCTGTCGATCCTCTTTCAAGCCGGAACCTTCAGGCTGTTACCGTCGATGCCACACCGGAATGGACGTTAAAGCCGGCCGTGAAGTATCGGCGAATGTATATGGCGGTTTCCGCCCTGGACGCCGCCTGGAACGAAAGTCCATTGTCGACACCCCTCCAACTAAAGTTCCCCCGTTAAATCGATATGCCGGTCGAAATGTGAACAATCAAAACCACACGAAACGCATCCGGAATGTTGTCCTCTGGACTTGCCTTTTCCTGAATGGTATTGCATTCAGCCAGGCAATTCCCCGGTTTTCCATAGAAAACATCTTTCAAAAACAGTTGGCGAAGTATGGGGATGATTTATTGCGAATCACCTACCCGGCTGATTCCAGCACGTTCACGGTGGAACGGGTGCGGTTCGGAGCCTGGAGCCGGGATACCACGGCCCTGGCAATCGTTGCTCAGGACACCGTGCGCGTATATCCGTCCGGCGCTTTCACCGGTTTGCTGAAATTGCGGCCCGGCTGGAATACGATACCGTTCCGCGTGAAAAGCGGACTGGGTATTCAGGCGGATACCCTGCATATTTACCGGGTTCCCCCCCTGGAACCGTTGCCGGAAGTTCCGGTGGCTATATTGGATACGCTAATGGTTCCCGGCGGGGATGTGAAGTTTTACGCGAAAGACGAGCTTGTTGTGCGGTTTGTCGGGAGTCCCGGGGGGAAAGCGGCTTTCAAAATAAAGGGTTTGACGCGGGGGGCTTTGCCGATGGTGGAATTGCCGGTCGAACGAACGAAAGGATTGCCGGGCGTTTACGAAGGAGTTTATCAGATAAAAGCGACCGATAAATGTTTGCGGAAGCCGGTCGTTTTTTATTTACAGGACCGGAACGGCAAAAAATTAAAAAGAAAATCTTCCGGCCGGATCACCGTCCGGCAAACCGGTCAGCCGAAGCTGGTTGCAACCGCGGACACGAGTAATCTCGTCCGGTATTTCCCCGGGGGAGAAATTTTTATGGATTTACCGGAAGGGATTGTTTTTCCCGTTATCTCAGACAAAAACGGATGGTTGAAAATACGGGTTGCCGAGAATCTAACCGGTTATGTTTCCCCGGGCACGATAAGGGAATTGCCCTTCGGCCCGGCTGTTCCGAAGGCCGCCTTGTATGGGATTTCGTCTGAAACGGATTCAGATTGGATTATTATCCGTTTTCGCTTATCGGAAAAAGCGCCGTTTCGACTGGTCCAGCGAGCGGCGCCCGAGCGGTTGTCGGTATATTTCTACCGCACCCATTTCCAGGATGAATGGACGGTGTATCCTTACCCTGATTCCCTGCTTCATCATTTTGATTGGGAACAGGAAACGGATGATATTTTGAGGTTTGATATTTATTTCACGACCGATCAGCAATGGGGATTTCGCGGTTGGTACGAGGATAATGTTTTTAAGTTGGCGATCCGAAAGCCGCCTGATATTAATGAAACGCACCCATTTGCCGGTTTGACCATTGCGCTGGATGCCGGTCACGGCGGCGAACAGCGGGGGGCGGTAGGGGCCACCGGTCTGATGGAAAAGGATGTGAATCTGGTGTACACGTATTATCTGGCTCGGTTATTATCCGAAGCGGGGGCGCGGGTCGTCATCACCAGGCCTGATGATCGCACCATGTCGTTGGCGGAGAGGATGGAAATTGCGCGCAACGCGAACGCCAACCTTTTTGTGTGGTTGCACAATAATTCCACTGCATTGGCGCGCGGCCCACTCGAGCGTGGCGGCGCCAGCACTTACTACACCCATTTGCAGGGGATGCCCTTCGCAAAAGTCATTTATCCCCGGTTGCTGGGAATCGGGTTGGCTCCTGAGGGGTTGGTTCACCGCTCGTATTACATTACCCGGCAAACCGATATGCCGGTATTCCTGGTGGAGGGGGCTTTTCTTTCCAATCCTGAGGACGAGATGTTTTTAATGAAAGATGAAAATCTCAGGAATTTGGCGCGGGCGGTGTTCGATGGATTGCAAGATTATTTAACCCAAAAGGCTGGAAGGAGCAGTCTGCCCAAGCGGTAAAGTAAAAAATCCGGGTTTACGGTTACTTAATGTTGTCGGAGTGGAGAATTATACCCGGTAATCTTTATAACAAGCATTCATTTCGCCTGCCGATTCAGGAGAAACCGGAATTGCGGCGAAATTCCACAAGGTTTTTAGCCGCCATATAGCTGAAAGCGCTGCGCAGGCCGGCTTCGATTTGATCGAATATATTCTGCACGCTTCCCTTGTATTCAACGATGGTCTCATCGCCTTCAATATAGTATGGTTTTTTCCCGCTGATTTTTTGCACCGCAAAGGAGGCCGATCCGCGATAGGCTTTATATAATTTTCCTTCGTACTTCAGGATGTTGCCTTCCGCTTCCTTGGTCCCGGCGAACATCCGGCCCGTCATGACCAGATCGGCCCCCAGGGCCAGCGCCTTGGCAATATCGCCCACGTGTTGCACGCCGCCATCGGCGATGATAAGCGCCGGAGAAGACAGTTCTTTTTTTATTTCCACACATTCCAGCAACGCAGAGACAATTCCCTGGCCCACCCCCGTCATGATGGAAGTCGTGCACATTGAGCCGGTCCCGATCCCCACGCGGATGGCGTCCACACCCAAATTCGACAGATAGGTGAATCCTTCCCGGGAGGCGACGTTACCACAAATAATAAACACATCACCAAGCGATTTCAGGTGTTTAATTATCGGTTCCACATGGATGTTGAACCCGTTGGCCACGTCCACGATGAACCACCGGGCGCCAAGGGAATAAAAACGGGTTGCGATATCTTCCTCGTCAAGTCCGACGGCAATAAAAGCATCCATGCGGTCATCTTTTAAAGTTTCATAGGTCCTGATTCGATCGTTGATCGGTTGAAAGCGATGAATCATTCCCAGCATGCCGTTTTGATGAAAAGCTCGGCACATTTCCGTTCCGCAAATAGTGTCCATGGGAGCGGGTAGGATGGGCATACGGAGTTCCTTCCTTAAGTTGCCGGAGGAAATTTCAAATTTCAGAATAATTTCCTGCCGGGACCGAAAAGTGGAAAGATTGCGGGGAACAAGGGAAATATCGTCGTAAGAATAAGAAGGTTTCATGATGTACGATATCCTTTTTGAGTGTTTATTGACAGGTCCGAACCATTTTCGCCGTTCTTGCCCTCAAGGTTACGCAAATTAATGTATATTGTTCATTCATTGAAATATAATAATCGGGAATAATCGGTTTTCGCGTGATGTCTCAGTTACAGGTATGTGTTTAAAGAGCCAAGAGCCAAGTTGAGCGAAGCGAAATCCCGACGGATGTCGGGAAGCCAAGTTGAGCGAAGCGAAATCCCGACGGATGTCGGGAAGCCAAGTTGAGCGAAGCGAAATCCCGACGGATGTCGGGAAGCCAAGTTGAGCGAAGCGAAATCCCGACGGATGTCGGGGAGCCAAGGACCAAGCTGCATAGTCCCAACCGACGTCGGAAAACCAAGAAACCGGACAGTCTTTAACCCGGATTGGGGAAAAGAATCGTTTGGGGAAACGATGTCCTGTTAGTTAATCAATATGCATTCCCGTATTCAATAAAGAAACGAACTTGAGAGAACTTGAATTAGGGGTGAATTCATTTCGTTTCTATCATTAAAATTGACCCCCTGATTTTAACGGGGTTTACGTGGTTTTGTTTTAATATTCATTAATCATTATTAATAAAGGGAGACTGGCGATGACGACACATCAGTTTCAATCTGAAGTTTCACAATTACTGCACTTAATCATTCATTCCCTCTATTCCCACAAGGAAATATTTCTGCGCGAGTTGATTTCCAATGCATCCGATGCCTTGGACAAACTCAAGTATCTCACCCTTACCGATGATGCTTTCAAACAATTTGAATTTGATCCCCGGATAGATTTGTCTTACCATGACGGCGGTGAAAAAACGCTTACCGTCGCCGATACCGGGATTGGTATGAACCGGGAGGATTTGATTGAAAATCTGGGGACAATCGCCCGTTCCGGGACGAAGAAATTCCTGGAGCGGATGACCGGCGACGCGAAAAAGGATTCCAACCTGATCGGTCAATTCGGAGTTGGTTTCTATTCTTCCTTCATGGTGGCGGACAAGGTGGAAGTCATCAGCAGAAAAGCAGGCGAGGAACAGGCCTATCGCTGGGTCAGCGACGGTAAATCCGATTACGTTATTGAAGAAGCGGAGAGGGATACCCCCGGGACAACGGTGATTCTTCATTTGAATGAAGCGGGCAAAGAATATGTGGACCGGTGGCAAATTCAGGAAATTATCCGGAAATATTCCAATCACATTCCCTTCCCGATATTTCTTCATTACGAAGAAGCGGAATACGATAAGGACGGGAACAAAAAGGGAACAAAATCGAAGGTCGAACAGGTCAACACCGCATCGGCATTTTGGAAACAGCCAAAAAGCCGGTTGAAAGAAAAGGATTACAAGGAATTTTATAAAACCCTGACCAACGACTTCGAGGATCCGCTGCTCTATATCCATACCCAGGCCGAAGGGACGTTGGATTACACGACTTTATTTTACGTGCCGAAAAAAGCACCTTTTGACCTTTATTATTCGGAGTATAAACCGGGTGTGAAACTTTACGTTAAACGGGTGTTTATCACCGACGACGACAAGGAATTAATGCCCACCTATCTTCGGTTTATCAAGGGTATCATCGATTCCGAAGACCTGCCTTTGAATGTAAGCCGTGAGTTGCTGCAACAAAACCGGATCCTGGCCAAAATCAAATCCAACTCGGTGAAAAAAATCCTGAGTGAGTTCAAAAATCTGGCAAAGGACCCTAAAAAATACAATCAGTTTTATGAGCAATACAGTCGACTGTTAAAGGAAGGGGTTTACCAGGATCTGGACAACCGCGAGACACTTTTGGAATTATTGCGTTTCAAATCCACCAAAGCGGATGGTTACACATCGTTTGCCGAATATGTGGAGCGGATGCAAAAAGATCAGAAAGCCATCTATTACATTACCGGGGAGAACGAAGCGGCGTTGCGGCGTTCGCCCCTGCTGGAGATGTATCGCCGACGCGATATTGAAGTGCTGATCATGGATGACGAGATTGACGATCTGGTATTCCCGGCCGTGGCCAAGTACAAGGATTATGAGTTGAAAGCGGTCAACCGCAGTGATGCGGTTGAAGACCTCAAGACCGAGCAGGACAAAAAGGTGGAAAAGGATCTCAAACCGCTGACAAAAAAAATAAAAAAAGTGTTGGGTGACCAGGTCAAGGACGTCATTATTTCTTCCCGCCTTAGCGATTCACCCGCCTGTGTTGTAGCCGATGCCAACGATCCAACCGTTCAAATGCAGGAATTGTTAAAAGCGATGGGCCAGGTCGGAGGACCACCGGTAAAACCGATTCTGGAGATCAATCCCGATCATGCAATTGTGAAAAAACTGGCAACGATGAAAAAGAACCGCGCTTTCGATGATGTCTGCTGGTTACTCCTGGAACAGGCCTTATTGCTGGAGGGCGTCAAGCCGGAGAATCCGGCCGATTTCGTTAAACGATTGAACACGGTTTTGGAAAAGGCGTTGTAGACAAGGAAGTGAGTCGGCGATGATTAAACACATTGTTTTTATGAAACTGAAGAACGGGCTTGACCGGGAATCCTGTTTGGCGGAAATAAAACGGCGGCTGGAAAAACTCGCGGATAGGATTGATGAGATTCGCCGGTTGGAAGTCGGAATTAATGTAAGTCGTTCGCCCAACGCCAGCGACCTGGCGCTCTATTCCGAATTCGATTCGATGGATTCGCTGAACCGTTACCGGGAACATCCCCGGCATAAAGAGGTGCTCGCTTATCTTAAAGAGGTATTATCCGAAATCCGTGTTGTCGACTATGAGCAATAACACCGGATGTAATGTTTTAGTGGGAAGAACCAAGAGCCAGGAACCAAGAACCAGGAACCAAGAGTCGGAAACCAAGAGCCGGGAACCAGGAATTCCCGACAGGTGTCGGATCGGCGTATGCCGGGGAGCCAAGGACCAATCCGCTTGGCAGACGAGAACTCCCCGCGGACAAGCCCTCTTGGGGATACGAAAAAATACAATTTGCTGATTACCATCTCGCAGCGGATTTGTTTTTGTCTCCCCTCTTTCGACTCTTGTCTCCTGAACTGTATTCTCCGCCCATAACTGGTCGATAACGCACGACCCGTAATAATGATTTTGGTTTTCTTAAATAAAAGAAGTACTTTTCTTAATATGCAAAATAAACTTCTGTCATCCGGCTTAACGCGACGAACGGGATAATGGTAGCTAAATTAATACTGTTGTTTGTCGGATTACCGTTCCTGGAAATGGTAATCCTGATAAAATTGGGAGCCGAGATTGGGTTTGGTCCCACACTTTTGATTGTAATTGGCACCGGAGTACTGGGAGCCGCTCTGGCCAGGTCTCAGGGGTTATCCATCTGGTTGCAAATACAGCAGGAACTGCAGATGGGTCGCATGCCGGCGGAACAGTTGGTGGACGGGTTGTTGATTCTGGTGGGCGGGATTGTTTTATTAACTCCGGGATTGATTACCGATTTCCTGGGCTTGTTATTATTAATTCCTGTAACCCGCAATTTGTTTAAACTGTGGTTATGGCGGAAGTTTGATGAAATGGTACAGGGAGGTCAAAGCGATATTACTTTTTTTATCCGGTAAGTCCGAATCGTCTTCCTGTGATCAAACTCCGGATTTCTTATTTTTAAATATCCATTACGTCTAAGGTCAGGTTTGGTGTAATCCGCCGAGGGATAAAGCATGATGGGTAAAATATTGTCCGGAAATGAAGGAAAACAAATCGGAGAAACGTAAGACATGAGTCAGGCCTGTCCGGGTGGGGTATCATACATTTGGCAAAACACCTGTCATTATCAACGCGGCAAAAGAGTTTATTACGAATGGAAGTATTGATTATAATCGGGTTTATTATCCTCACTGTATTGGCGGTGATCTTGACCTGGATAGGCATTCCGGGTACGTTTATAATGGCTGTTGTTGCTTTTATCGGAGGTTGGATGACCGATTATGCCACGTTAACCGTCGGTCATATTCTGATTATGTTTGCGGTGTCGATCATATTGGAAGTTGTTGAATTCTTCCTTGGCGGACTGGCCGTGAAATATTTCGGAGCCGGTAACCGCACGGCGATTTTTGCCATCGCGGGCGGGATAGCGGGGACCATAATCGGAGCCGGGATGTTGTTTTTGGCGGGAGCGTTTTTCGGATTGCTGGCGGGATCTTACGCCGGAGCTTATCTCAGTGAGATACTGGAGGGGAAGACCGGCGCGGAAGCGGTACGAACGGCATTCGGGGCCGTTATGGGAAATGTGGTCAGTAAAGTACTTAAATCGACGGCGGTTATCATAATGGGAGTGTGGATGATCAGGGTTTTTGTGCAGGGATAGTACGGTGATTTGTAATAGTGGTTGCTGTTGATATCATATCCTTAATACGATTAAATGAGCTTTTGCGGATAAAGCAACGGGAAGGTATATTCTCGAGGTTTTGTCAGACAGACTTTCCGGATGCAACCGTCACCTCATCCGGCATCAGCCGTACGCTGTTAGCGTCCGTGGAAATATACATGTTATTCCCAAGGTACATGGCGAAGTTTACCTTTTCCGGATTTAATTGCCCCGTTTTTGTTGTGACATCTTCTCTGGAATGTAAAGCCACAACCTCCCCCACGAAAAAACTGTGATCGCCAACGGGATAATGACGGACCAATTTGCACTCGTAGGCCGCGTAAGCGGATTTGATGGTCGGGCAGTCCACCACAACCGGCTCCTCCAGGGGAATCGAAAAGGCGGATATCTTATCATGATCCCGGCCGGAAATTTTGCCGGTGCCGTGAATGACATCGATCTCTTCCATCGACAGAAAATTACAGGTGAATTCGCCGGCCTCAAGGATCATGTCATGGGTAAATCTTTTCGGCGAGATTGAAACCCCGAAGAGGGGAGGGTCAAAGCTTATTCCAACATTCCAGGCGGCAGCCATGAAGTTGATTTGGTCTCCCCGGCGCGCGCCCACAAGGGTAACCGTGCAGGGATAGAAATGGTAAAAGGAGGAAATGTTTTTCGTTATCATGATCGTTAATCCTTTATATTGAACGAATGAAGTTCATTAACGGTTAATACGTGATGCAACAGGAATTAAGAAGTAACAACTCCCCGTTAAGAATTTGTATTCCGAACGTCCAACAAGGAACACCGAACGGCGATTTATGAAATTTACCACATTACCATTACTCTCGAAATCTCCGGAACAAGAAAATGTTAATTCAATAATTTGTCCTTACTCTTTTAATACCCTCTCGTTTAATTCACCGATTTATCGGGTTGTTAATGCGTAATCTGGGAAAAAGCCTCTTTTTCGAAAGAGACTATTTTGGAACGTGGCTCGAGACACCCCGAAGCAATCGGGGGAACCGCCGACACAGATATACGATATTGTTTGAGATTGATTAAACGATAAAAATACCCCTTTTAGAAAAGGGGTTTTCTTAGATGTGGCTCGAGACGGAATCGAACCGCCGACACAAGGCTTTTCAGGCCTCTGCTCTACCGACTGAGCTATCGAGCCAATTGTTAAACAACCTTGTCTC
>JALUTR010000118.1 GCA_027021785.1 Fidelibacterota bacterium
CATCATTTTTAATTACTGTTTTTGAGGATTAGGAGTAATGTTTCATCTTCTTTGGAGAAATCCCACAACCGCGTTACACCCCTAAAATATGTTCCTACCCATGAATCAAAACGTCCGCAAAAAGAAAATGGATTATACTCACTGTGATAAAATTGTTTCTTTAAATTCCATAGTGTCTTTTTTGAACAAGGAAACCATCGGCTCCTTCCCGGCAGGTGGATTTTCTTAAACCCTCCCTCGGCTTTTGGAAGGGCCGCCACCTTTAAAATTCGTTGAACACAAAACTGCAAATATACGTCCTCTATCTCTATAAAAATTAATTTTCATATCTTATACCTCATTAACGGCCTTATCCAACAAACCATAAAAAGTATAACCGATCATGTATAACCGTAAAATGAGAATTTTTCCTGAGGAAAATAATAAACTATTAAATTTTTGTCAATTACTATATTATAGATATCAGAACACTATATATCAATAATTAATATATCTTTTATAATTGTATTCCTGTAGGATTTATAATGAAACTGAATAATTTTAACCTGCGATCTCCATAAAAAAATGGTTTAATCTGATATTTCTGATATTATTGAAATTTTACAGCCTTTAAAGAATGCGGGATATCCCGCTTACGGGGGTACCCCGAGATAATCATAGCAGTGTGTATTCGGAGAATTGTAACAGCACAACGGCCTAACTGAAAATCATCAATTATCAACATTCAGTCCCTAAACCGATACCAGACACAACTCCACACCGCCACGAGACCATCTTTGAGACGTAATTTCTTCCCTTCTTTTTTGGATCGCCGGGTGTATCGGATAGGAATTTCCAATACCCGGTACCCTTTTCGTAATACCTTGGCTGTAATTTCCGCTTCCAGTCCGAAGCCGGTTGACTTCAGGTGCAGGTCCCGGAGGTAGTTCATCGGCAACATTTTATAGCAGGAGGCGATATCGGTTAGCTCTCCGCCGCTAACGCGATTGGAAAAGCGCGTGATCAGGCGGTTCCCAAGGGTATGGAACGTATGAGGTGCGGTTCGTTCCATCCAGCGGCTCCCGAATACGGCGTCCGCTACCCCATCTTGCAATGGTTCCAATAAGCGTATGAAATCCGCGGGGTCGTACTCCAGGTCCCCGTCCTGGAAAATCACGTACTCACCCTTGGTATACGGCAGAGCGGTACGTACGGCCGCTCCCTTTCCACGATTTTTCCTATGTCTCAGCAGTTGAATACCAGGAATTGCCTCCAGGATTTCACGACTGCCATCGGTGGAGCCGTCGTCCACCACGATGATCTGTTTGTCGATGGGAACGGCCTTGACCCGGTCGATCAGTTTCGCGCAGGTGGCAGCCTCGTTGTAAATGGGAATAATTACGGTCAACAACATAGCTGCTGATTTACCCTGTGAAATAATGAACGTTAAAACAAAGTGCCAGATTCATCAATATTCCTGTTTCACAGTGCGAACACGGATTTTAGCGGACGGTAGTTTGGACAAGGTTGAAGTATTCTTTCCGAGATTATATCCACAAAAATTCATTAATTCGTTTTATTCGTTTACTTCGTTGTTAAAGATACATCCCTCCTAAATCCGCGGCTCAAAAAAAGGCGATCCTGATTTCTCAGGACCGCCTTTTCCAAATGACAATAACGCTGTTGTAAATTCTAGAACAAGGTCGATATGTCGTAGCTGAGCATAACGCCGACGTTTAACCACCCGGTGGGTTCTTTGAAATCCCCACTGGCCGTCGTGGTTGCGTTTCCACGAGCGTAAGCCTTAACTACCAAAGGAATGTTGGGTACGGGATAGTCAAAGGAACCGCCAAACGTTGTTCCCAGCCCGGCGCCGAAATACCCGCCGCCGATCTGAATCGATAATACCCCCGGTAATTCCATCGGGATCAGGTCATTCAATGACGCGTTTACGGTGCCCAGCACGGCCACCCCGGAGTAATAATCACCCCAGCTATAGGTTAATATTTCAGCCCCTACACCAACATTTAACGGTCCCAATGGCAGTCCGAACGGGGTTCCGACGATGACGCCGATATTGGGTCCGGTTGATGTGGCGCCCTTTAAATATTGACCGGTAACCACGGGCCAACCAACGTTAATTCCGGCTGTGAATCCCGCCAGGGGACTAACCTCTTCTTCAACCGCTTCTTCGACAACCGCCTCCTCAACTACCTCTTCCTGAGCTTCGGTTGCTTCTTCCTCAGTTGCTTCTTCCTGAGCACTAACTTGTGGCACGGCAATGAAGAACAAGAATAAAGCAGAGACAGTTATATAGGCAAAACGTTTCATATGCACCTCCGATAATTAATTTTTTTAAGAATACCTTCCGCCTATTTTACAATATCTCTTCTAAGAAAACAATGGAATCCTTTAATTTTTTTAAAATATTCTCCAATTGCACCGGGGTCTGGAAAGTAGGAGTCAGAAATGGAAGCTCACACGAAATCTGCCTGATTAATTCGACAGGCGGGAAATGAGTGCTAACCTCATTAATTCCCCGAAAGACCGGGATTTTCAACATCAGCCACGAATTTCCGCAAATAAACACTAATAATGTTGAAGTTAGGAGGAAATGATTTTAGACCCTTGTACCAATGTAACATTGATTAAAAGCACTGTAACCTTCTGTTTATTAATCAACTCTGCGCCCCGTAACGACGAAGGAGTGTATCGGGGCGTCTCTGCGGTGAATAATCCAAGCTAAATAATCATGAAACGATTAAATACGAATATATCAATCTTTTGCTGATGAATTATTCACCATCGGTATTTCCACATGTGCGGGGTACACAAATAACCACCGGTAAGATGACGCGGAAAAACTCCTGAAAGGAATTAACACAAACCCGGAAATATTCAACACCGGTGAAACCGGTAAGTAAGAAATCAACATATTCCCAGGCCCTGAAATTATAGGGGTCTGACTCCGGTATTCCAACATAAAGGCAGGAAAATGGTAAAAGGCAGTAATCAGTGGGTAGGAAATGGTTTTACGGTAAACCGACCGGAATTATGGAAAGACTACCAACTACCGTTTATTTGTAAAAATATAGC
>JALUTR010000119.1 GCA_027021785.1 Fidelibacterota bacterium
AACGCAGATTAAATTGATATTTATCTCGTTTTGTCCGACAACCATCCCCGGCTACGTTACACTACGCCGGGTAAACACTGGTTGTCGGCATTATTCAGTACATTGAGCATTTGACCGTTATCGTCAAGCAGGCCTGCCTGTCGAAGTAACACGTAGACAGGGATGCCTGACGTAATGTATGACCACCATCTTGGTTGTCAAGGTAAGGCCACAATTGTTTGATGTCGTCAAGCAAGGATGCTTGACGTACAGGTACGACAACCATCTTGGTTGTCGATGCAGGATCAATGCCAAATTCCATTAACTGTTGTCGACAAGCAGGTTTACCTGGCGTAACGCAGTGCAGACAGGGATGCTTGACGTACTGTACTGTTTAGGTTATACCAGAACGTCAATTGCCTTGGGAAGCATATGTACATGAATGGGCGTACTTCCGATTAATTCACCGTCGATATTAAGCACATGATCTTCCTGGGGAATGATTGAGAATTCCTTTACCTGCCGGTATTCAACAACCAGGTCGCCGACATGGCCGCCTTTAAAAACCTTGGGGAACAGCCGCAATAGTTTCATACGACCGGCCTTGCGGACAATGATTAAATCAATTAACCCGTCGTCGGTCTGGGCCAGGGGCGCCATTTTCATACCGCGCCCGGTATGTATGGTATTGCATCCGAGAATGAAGCCATAATCACCGATGACGGTATTGCCCTCAATCACCAGTTTCGCGAGCCGCTGGCGATATCGCAATACTTCGATAATGGAGGCGATATTGTAGCGTTGTCCTCCAAACCATCGGAGTTTTTCGGCAATTATGTTAATATCGGTCGGCATACCCCAGCCGACGATATTAAAGGCGTAGAGGATTTCGCCGTTGGCATCGACTTCGGCGATATCAATCGGTCGCAGGCGACCGGTAATAATCCGTTTCGCGGCCACCACGGGATCCAGGCAATTCAAATCGTGCATGAAAGAATTGCCGGTGCCGCCGGTAATCAAGCCGATCGGTAGACGGCGGTGATGAGAGCGCTTCATCATCCCGTTAATAATTTCGTGCATGGTACCGTCGCCGCCGATGGCGCAAAATCCATCGTACCCGTTAAAGTCCACTGTATTGGCCAGGTCCCGGGCGTGACCGGCGTATTCGGTTTCGATTATCGTCAATGAGTCTCCATTACCTTCAAAGATCGGTTTAACCTTTTCCAGAATTCCCAGCGCCTTCTTCAAACCTCCGTGGGGATTCACCAATAAGTAGAACTTTGCCATGTGTGACCTATTATTTATGTTTCATGTATTGATTATCCCCCCATTCGATCACTTCAATTTTAACCCGGGCGGTTCCCTGATTAATAAAACCGAGTTTCACGGCGGCGCCGTAAGAACAGTCCAGAATACGCCCTTTGACGTACGGTCCCCGGTCATTGATACGTAAGATTACCGACTTGTCGTTATCCAGGTTTGTTACGCGAATGACTGTGTTAAGAGGCATGGTTTTATGGGCGGCGGTGAGTCCGTACATATCGAAGACTTCGCCGTTGGCCGTCAATTTTCCGTGAAAATCATCCCCGTAAAAGGAAGCGATGCCGTAATACACCTTCTTCCGTGGTGTCTTGGTTATCCGGGACGGCTTGGACTTTCTTTTGGGTAAATCATCGGAAGTATAACGGGGTACATTGGAACAACCGAAAACGAAAATCAGAGCAAACGTTAACCATAGGGAATGTCTTATGTATGTTGGTATCATTACTTTAGGGGTAAGTTTCCACTCCGCCTGACAGCCCCGAAATTTGATCAATTTTTTGTTCTTTGCAATAGGTATATAGGTCCCGGACAATTGCTTGGACAATACCGGGATTCCGGAAATTCGCGGTTCCGACTTCCACGGCGATGGCCCCTGCCAGCAGGTATTCCACGACATCGTTCCCGCAGGTAATGCCCCCGATACCGATGATCGGGAGAGAACATTTTCGGTGAATTTTATGCACGGCGGCCAGGCCGATGGGTTTGATAGCGGGTCCCGACAAACCACCGTAGGTCATGTAAATTTTTGACTTCCTGGTAATGGCATCAATGCCCATTCCAACGACCGTGTTAATGGCGGAAACCGCGTCGGCGCCTGCGTTTTCGGCCGCCGCGGCGATCGCGGTAATGTCGGTGACATTGGGGCTTAATTTCATAATCAACAAACGTTCGGTACATTTTCGCAACTGCTCCGTTAATCGGGCGGTTAATTCCCGATCCACACCGAACTGCATCCCGCCCTTCTTTACATTAGGACATGATATATTTACCTCATATCCAATAATATTAGACGATACGGATTCCACTTTCCGCAATATGGCCGTGTATTCGTCCAGGCTTGAGCCGGCAATATTCATAATGATCGGCGTTTCCAGGGATTCATATCGGGGAATTAATTCCGTAATGTAACGATCCACACCGACATTTGCCAGGCCGATGGAATTAAGCATGCCGGAGGCGGTTTCGACAATGCGCGGCGGCGGATTGCCTTCCCGGGGGTGCAGGGTTACCGATTTCGTTATTATCGCGCCCAGCCGGGAAATATCGACCAGGTCGGGGATTTCAATCCCGTACCCAAAGGTGCCGGAAGCGACAAAAACCGGGTTACGAAAGGTTATATTTTTAAGTTTAACCGTTAAATCAATCAATAATCACCTCGTTTGCGGAATAGATTGGTCCTTCTTTGCATACCAGGGAATACTGTTCCTGATAGCTGTGCCGGTTCCGGGTGGATTTTTTTCTCTTAATGACACATCCCTGACAAAGGCCGATTCCGCAACCCATATAGCTTTCGACGGCCAATTGAGCGGGAATCCCCTTCCGGTTGGCAAATTCCTGTACGGCTTTCATCATGGGAACCGGACCGCAGGTGTAGATGACGGGAGCGGTCAGAGAATCCGCAATTTCGTTCATGGTTGGAATGACTGTTCCCCGGTTACCGAGTGTGCCGTCGTCGGTGGTAAGGAACACCTGGTTGCCCGGGTCGTGTTTCAGGAAGTGTTCGGCGGCTGTTTTGGCGCCGATAATCAGGACCGGTTTAACG
>JALUTR010000120.1 GCA_027021785.1 Fidelibacterota bacterium
TCGACGGAACCGTTACCGTGGCGTTGTTCAAAGGGAATGTTACGGTGATTGGTCGGGAATCTCCCACATCCCTGTATAACCAGGACCTTTCCAGCATGGAAGTGGAAGGGGGGTTTGACGCGACGGATTCACAGGGCTTTATCAATATCAACGCCATTCGATTGAAAGCCCACCACATGGTCCTCAGAAAGCGGAATCCCTATGGCTGGCGAAAGGAGCTGGATCTGTGAAAAAGCTTTGGGAAAAGGGATACGAACTGAACAGCGTGGTTGAGGCGTTTACCGTTGGAAACGACGTTGTTCTGGATCAGGTCCTGATTCCCTACGATTGCCGGGCTTCAATCGCCCATGCCGGGATGTTGGGTAAAATCGGCCTGCTGACCGCGGACGAAGTCGAAAAACTTACCGAAACGTTGGAAAAAATAATCCGGCTATACGAAGACGGAAAATTCACGATCCGGCCGGAACAGGAAGATTGTCACACGGCCATAGAAAATTACCTGACCGAAGAGCTTGGGAAACTGGGGATGAAAATCCATACCGGACGGTCCCGGAACGACCAGGTATTGACGGCTTTACGGTTGTTTTACAAGGATCAGTTGGATGAATGTGACAAACGGATAACGGCGTTGATAAAGTCGATTTCCGCTTTTACGGAGAAAGAGGGGGCAACGGAATTTCCCGGTTACACGCACATGCGCCGGGCAATGCCTTCTTCCATCGCAATGTGGGGGCAGTCCTTTATCGATTCCATGGAGGATAACCGGAAAGCGCTGAACCTGGCGCTGGAACTGGTCGATCAATCACCGCTGGGCACGGGCGCCGGTTACGGCGTGCCGCTCGATATTGACCGGGAATACACGGCAAAAGAACTGGGCTTTGCCCGGGTACAGGAGAATCCCGTGTATACCCAAAACAGCCGGGGGAAGCTGGAAATTACAATCCTCCATGCTTTGAGCCAGGTAATGCTGGACCTGAACAAAATTGCTTCCGATCTGATCCTGTTCAGTATGCCCGAGTTCGGCTATTTCGAGCTGCCGAACGAATTTTGTACCGGCAGTTCCATAATGCCGCAAAAGAAAAATCCCGATGTGTTGGAATTGCTCCGTGCCCGGTACCACGTGATCATTGCTCTGGAAGCTCAGTTGAAGACCCAGGTGAGCAACCTGATTTCCGGTTATCACCGGGATGTTCAGTTGACCAAGGAACCGGTCATGAAGGGTTTTGAAATCGCCAAAGCGGGCCTCGAGGTCGCGGAATTGTTGTTCGGGCACCTGGTTGTGAATAAGGGAAAATGTGAAGCAGCTCTTACGGATGACATATTGGCGACCGAACGGGTATATGCGCTGGTTAAGCAGGGGGTTCCCTTCCGGGAAGCATACAAACGGATTGCGAAGGAATATAAATAGCAAGGATTGTCCTTGAAACGCACATTCCAAAAACCAAAACGGGTGGTAGTCAAAATCGGTAGTTCCAGTTTGTGTCACAAAAACGGGCAACTGGATCACACACAGATAGAATCGATTTGTGATCAGATCGCCTGTTTGCGAAAGCGGGAGATATCGGTGATCCTGGTATTGAGCGGCGCGGTGGCTGCCGGACGGCATATTCTGAACGAATCCGGATCTTCGGTCGACAACCAGCAGGCGGCGGCGGCCATTGGGCAACCGATTCTCATGAGCATTTTTCAACAGGCTTTTCGGACGCATGATTTGCACGTGGCGCAAATTCTGTTGACCCATGACGATCTGAACAACCGGCAACGCTACCTCAACGCGCGTAATACTCTGGAAAATCTGATCAGTCACCGGATTTTGCCGATTATCAACGAAAACGATACGGTGAGCACGGAAGAAATCCGTTTCAGCGATAACGATTTTTTGGGAGCCCTTTGCACCAACCTGGTTAATGCCGATTTGTTCATCATTCTGTCGGATATTGATGGAATTGCCGAAGAAGATCCGAAGGTAAATCCGGAAGCCCGGAAATTTGATTTTCTGACGGTAACGCGGTTAAGGGAATTTCAGAAACGGTATATCCGGAAGTTTGCCGGTGAGAAAAACGGGGATAAAGGATTGGGTCGCGGCGGTTTGATTACCAAATTGGAGGCTCCCCGGATGGCCGCCCGGTATGGGGTTTCGACCATTATCGCCAACAGCCGGATAAAAAATGTATTACCGCGGTTGGTAGCGGGCGAACCCCTGGGGACCATGATTTCACCGGATAAAGACCGGTTGAATTCCTGGAAGGCGTATATTGCCCATGCTTTAAAACCCAAGGCCGCCATCATAATTGATGATGGCGCGGCCAGGGCGCTGATCGAAAAGAAAGGCAGTCTCCTGGCCTCGGGAGTTATCCTGGCCAAGGGACATTTTCAACGGGGGGACGGGATTCGTTGCTGCCGGGAGGATGGATCGGAAGTGGCCCGGGGAATCGTTGAATACAGCAGCGAAGAAATTAACAAGATTGCCGGCGCTCACTCGGCTGCTATAGAAAAAATATTGGGATTTCGTTACCGGAAAGGTGTAATCCATCGTAACAACATGGTAATTACGGAGGTGAAATAAGAATGTCCAAACAACCACCATCCCTGGAGGCGTTGGCCAAAGCCACCAAACAGGTTAGTCTTACGTTGCCGAATTTGACGACCGAATCCAAACGGCGGATTCTGCGGGAAATGGCGGCCGTGATAGAGACGAGTAAGGAAGAGATCGAAACCGCCAATGAGAAAGATTTGCAGGCCGCGCGGGCGAAAGGATTGTCGTCGGCAATGATAGACCGGTTAACGCTTACCCGGTCCCGGATCAGGGGCATGGCGGAAAGTCTGCGGGAAGTGGCGGACCTTCCCGACCCGGTGGGGGAAATCGTGGAAACCTGGGTTCGGCCGAATGGGCTTACGGTGCAAAGAATGCGGATTCCCCTGGGAGTCATCGGTGTGATTTATGAATCACGGCCCAACGTGACGGTTGAAGCGGCGGCGCTTTGTTTTTATGCCGGAAACGGATTGTTGTTGCGCGGCGGGTCGGAAGCATTCCATTCCAACCAGTTACTGGTACGTTTGCTCAAGAAGGCCTTGGAATCCCGGGACCTTGCGGATGCCGTTAACATCGTTCCCACCACGTCCCGCGAAACGGTTGACGAAATGGCGCGGATGGATGATTACCTGGATGTCATCATTCCCCGGGGCGGCGAGGGATTAATTCGTCGCGTAAAACGCGTGGCGACCGTGCCGGTAATCGCCCATTACAAGGGGAATTGCCACATTTACGTCGATGATTCCGCGGACCTGACCAAGGCCCGGGAGATCGTAATCAACGGGAAAGTCCAACGACCGGGGGTGTGCAACGCGGTAGAGACCGTATTGGTTCACAAAGCGATTGCCGGGAGATTGTTACCGTTGCTGTTGAATGATCTTTTTGAAAAAGGGGTTGAGATCCGGGGTTGTGAACGCACCCGCGCCTGTTCCGAAAAAGTGTTGCCGGCAACGGAGGAGGACTACGCCACGGAATTCCTGGATCTGATCCTGGCCGTGCGGGTGGTCGACAGCCTCGAGGAGGCGATCGATCATATTCGGAAATACGGCAGTAATCACACGGAGGCAATCGTGAGCGAAACGCCCGGAAACCAGGACCTTTTTATTAAGAGCCTGGACAGTTCCGCAATTATGGTTAACGCCTCGACCCGGTTTAACGACGGGGGACAGTTGGGACTGGGGGCGGAGATTGGTATCAGCACGACCAAACTGCATGCGTTCGGCCCCATGGGCGTCAGGGAATTGACGACCACCAAATTCGTGGTATTTGGTGAGGGACAAGTGAGAGCTTAAACATGTTTCCGAAATGTCCCCGGCGCTTTGGAAGTGCCGGGGACATTGTAGAGCGGGGATTAAACAGAGTATAATTACAAGGATGTTTTAATTATGAATGGAACAGAAAATTGGAAGCCGAACCGGATTGCCATTTTGGGCGCCGGAAATATTGGACAGGCGATCGCCAAGGGGTTGGTGAAGGAAGGTTTGTTTATACCGTCGCAAATCACGCTTACGCGCCGTAGCACCGAGCTGTTGGCACCGCTGGGAGAAAAAGGATTTACCGTTCAAGCCGATAATGTGGCGGCCGTGAAGGAAGCCGATTTGGTGATTGTTGCCGTCGGTCCCCGGGAGATAGAAGAATTGTTACGGGAAATCGCCGGAAGCCTGTTACCCGACCGGCAAATTGTCGTGTCAACGGTCACGGGAGTGACCATTGAGGAAATTAAAAATTGGCTCGCGACGGAGGTTCCCGTTGTCCGCATTATGCCCAACACGGCGATTGCGGTAGGCGAATCGATGACCTGTCTCACGAGCTATCCGGAATATTCGGAATCACTGCTCAGGGTCAAGGCCGTATTTGAGAAAGTGGGACACACGCTGGTGATCAGCGAAGAATTGATGACCCCGGCCACGGCCCTGGGAGCTTCCGGGCTGGCGTTTTTCCTGCGTTCGATCCGGGCCGCGTCACAGGGGGGGACGGAGATCGGTTTTCACGCGGGAGACGCGATCCAGATCGCCGCTCAAACGGCGAAGGGAGCCGCTTCGCTATTATTGAATTCGAATACGCACCCCGAGGCGGAGATTGACAACGTCACGACTCCGCGGGGAATCACCATCGCCGGCCTGAACGAGATGGAACACCAGGGATTCAGTTCGGCCATGATTAAAGGAATTGTCACTTCGGCGAATAAGGTGGCCCGACTGTTTAACGATAAGCATTAGACCGGTCCCGGGCCGGAGTCGCCGCCGTCGGGAACGGACTAACGGTAGCGATACTTTGCCAGCAGGATGTTAATGATGCTGGATTTCGTTATAGACCGCAGGGAATAAGGGGTGCCGTTCAGGATACTATCGGCAACCAGCAATCCGCTTTCCACTGCCGGTCCGATTCCCTCCCCCATGTCCTTGGTGGCCAATCCGGCGGCATCGCCGATAATATAAGCCTTGTTAATTTGTCCGATGCGGACTCTCTGTCGCAGATAATAGTTGTAGCCCTTTGGTTTCGCCGGAATATCTTCCACCAGGGAAAGCCGCCGCAAATTGTTCACAAAATAATCCCACTGTTCACGAATTGTGTCGGAGTTATGTTTCAGTTTATGAAAGTAGCCGCCGATACCGATATTCAGATGATTGTTGCCCTTGGGGACATACCATGAGTAGCCGGGTAATCGATTCTCGAAAAACCATAAATGGCATTCGTTGTTGCGGATGTCGTAGGGGAATTCAGCTTCCAGGGCTGTAATCAGGTGTAGTTTTTCCCGGGGGTTTACTTCCTTGAAAAAAGTTCGGTAAACGGGGCAGTAGGTTCCGCCGGCGCCGACCAGATACCGGCAACGGTAGGTGTCGTCGATAATGTAATGATCGTCTTGTCGGATGATGTTTTTTACCTGATGTTGGTAAACGGGAACACCGGCCCGCTCCAGTAACCAGGCGTCGAATTCGTAACGGCGAATTGAATATTGGATGGTGCCGAATTTTATTTTTCTCCCGTAGAGGTGAAAATATATTTTATCAAACGTGACCATGCTGTAAGGATAATCGTCCAGGTTGATTTCCAGGTCGGAAACGACTTTGGGGGTGATCCAGCCGGCGCATACCTTTACCCTGGGGAATGTTTTTTTATCCAGAATAATACAATTTACGTTTTCCCGGCCCAGTTTCCAGGCGCAGGTGGACCCGGCAGGTCCGCCGCCAACGATGATTACATCGGTATCAATCATTTGAAATAATGCTTATTCGGGTCGTTGTATTTTTCCCGCCGACCGGATAGGTCGTGAAACGAGCGGTGTACCTGTCGTGAAACCCCCTTGCAAAAGGCCTTACAAATGCTCACCCCTCTAAGACCTTCCGACATGTTCCTGAACCATTTTACGAATAACCGGGAGGTTATCCGTACCGGCAGTAGGGCTGGGCCGTTCCCGGCCGGGTCATTACGATCTGCCACAACTGGACATCGCGGGAGCGAAAGCCGCCGGCGCAACTGAGCAGATAGTATTTCCACATCCGGTAAAACCGTTCACCGTATTTATCCTTCAGTTCCGGCCAGGCCCGTTCAAAATTTTCGTACCAGGCCATGAGTGTTTTATCGTAATACGGTCCGAAGTTGTGCCAGTCTTCCATTACAAACAGACCTTCCATGGCTTTCCCCAGTTGAGCGATGGAGGGAATCATGCCGTTGGGGAAAATGTATTTGGTTGTCCAGGCGTTGGAATGGGTGGCGCTTTTGTTGCCGCCGATGGTGTGAATAAAGGCAATACCGTCTTTCGCCAGGCATCGGTCTACCACCTTCATGTAAGTGCGATAATTTTTATACCCGACATGCTCCATGATTCCGATGGAAACAACCCGATCGTACGTTCCGGTTACGGTTCGATAATCCTTCAGGTATAATTCCACCGGTAATCCCTGACACAGTTTTTTCCCCAGTTCGACCTGTTCTTTGGAAACCGTGACACCCACCACTTCCACGCCATATTTTTCGGCGGCGTATTTGGCAAAGGATCCCCATCCGCAACCCAGTTCCAATATCCGCATTCCCGGTTCGAGGTGGAGTTTTTTGCAAACCAACTCCAGTTTGGCTTCCTGGGCTTCGTCCAGTGATTTCGCCTCCCTCCAATATCCGCAGGTATAATTCATACGTTTGTCCAGCATGGCCTGGTAAAGGTCGTTCCCGATATCGTAATGCTTAACACCGACTTCAAAAGCCCGCGAGAATTTCTGCAGATTAAAGAATCTGGATTTAAGGATCATGAAGAGGGTTTCCCAATTGGCTTTGACACGATCTTCAAGTCCGGCTCGCAGAACCCGGTCAATAAATTGATCGATGGCATCGCAGTCCCACCACCCATCCATGTATGATTCGCCCAGGCCCAGGGCGCCGTCGTTCAATACGCGCCTGTAAAAGCGTTCATCGTTGACCTGTATATCGTACGGGGCGGAACCGTTAATGGTTATGTCGGCTATGGATAACAACATTTGTAATGTTTGTTTTGATTTATCCATTTTTCTTCTCCTTAAGGATGCGGGTCCCTTTCTTAATAGATGGAATAACGGTTGTTTGTTCCGGTTTTTAACCGGGCATATAATGTTGCATGATGATTTGGTCGAATAATTTTTGCGGTAAAAACTTTTTTAACGTTACGGCAATTTTCTGAGGCAGGTAACCCACCCGATACCGTAACCGGGGATCCGAATATCGGATTATTTTGACCAGTAATCGCGCGACCTTTTCCGGTGACGCGCCGTTTTTTTCATCGGATTCGATGATCCTTAAGGTCTGTTCGAACCGGTTTTTATAGGCGGGGTCGGTTTCCGCTCGGGCGGTTTTTTTTCGATTGGCGGTAAAGGCCGTAAAAAAGTCACCGGGCTCGATGAGGACCACGCGAATACCAAACGAACGAACTTCCTTGTATAGCGCTTCGGTGAGCCCCTCGACGGCAAATTTGGAAGCGCTGTACAGGCCCTGAAACGGCAATCCGATCAACCCTCCGATTGAACTGATATTGATGATGTAGCCGGAACCCTGGTTCCGCATAATGGGAAGGACCGTATTGCACACTCTAAGGAGGCCGAAAAAATTGGTTTCAAACTGGTCTTTGGCTTCATCAATAGAAGTATTTTCAATGGGTCCGGTGATACCGAAGCCGGCATTGTTCACCACCACATCGAGGCGCCCCGCTTCCTTGATTATCGAATCGATACCCCGGTGTACCGACAGGTCGTCGCGGACATCCATTTGAATCATGTTCAGTTGCGATGACGGGAGGTCTTTCGCAACCCGGTCGGGGGATTTGCGGGTTGTACCATAAACATGATAGTCGGCCTGGGCAAGATGAACCGCGCAGGCTTTGCCGATGCCTGATGAGGCGCCGGTAACCAGTATTACTTTACGATCCGATCGATCATGATTTATCATAGGTGGTTTATTTTCAATGTGTGGTCTGAAAGGTCAGGGGATGATGTGATGTTTTTTTCCGATTTTTTGAAATTTTTCCAGGCAAAAGTCAAGTTGATCCCTGGTGTGGGTAGCCATGTAACTGGTGCGTAACAGAGACCTCCCCCGGGGAACCGCATTCGGAATGATGGGATTGGTATATACCCCGGCGGCCAGCAAATCTTTCCAGACCAGGAAGGTTTTCATTTCGTTACCAATGATTATCGGGATTATCGGCGTTGTGCTGTTGCCGGTATTGTACCCGAGGGACTGCAGATTCTCGCGCATGTAGCGGGCGTTGTCCATGAGTTGTTCGCGTCGTTCCGGTTCTTCTTTAATGATGTCGAGGGCTTTTGACACGGTGGCAACGTTCGCCGGGGGGAGGGCGGCAGTGAAAATCATTGTCCGGGTGTGATGCTTTAAATAATCGATGACGGGGTCGCTCCCGGCAATGAACCCGCCCACGCCGGCCAGTGATTTACTGAAAGTACCCATAATGAGATCGACTTTTTTCGTGAGCCCGAAATGGGCCGCGGTTCCGTTTCCCCGGGGACCCAGTACTCCGAGGGAATGGGCGTCGTCGATCATGACGCGGGTGCCGAATTTATGCGTAATTTGCACCAGTCGCGGGAGGGGAACAATATCGCCTTCCATGCTGAAAATTCCGTCCGAAACCAGAAACCGTGCCCGGTCCGGATCAGCGGCTTTCATTTTCCGTTCCAGGTCATCCATATCGTTATGCTTGAACCTCACCACCTTCACGCGCGAAAACCGGGAACCATCAATAATGGAAGCGTGATTGTATTCGTCGCTGAAAAGCAAATCGGAGGCATCCACGGTAGCGGCAATCACACCGAGATTAACGCCGAAACCGGTGGAGAAAACCAAGGCGCTTTCTTTCCCGACGAAAGCGGCTAATTTTTGTTCGAGTTCTTCGTGGAGGATGAGGTTTCCGTTCAGGAACCGGCTGCCGGTTAAACCGGCCCCGTATTTGCACAGCGCGTTAATACCGGCCTCGACAACTTCGGGATGGTTAGTGAGACCGAGGTAATTGTTGGAACCCAACATGATTTTTTTATGACCGTCGATTGTCACGACGGTAGCGTCGGAGGCTTCGATATTGGGGAAATAAGGATAATAACCCAACGCGCGTGCGGTTTTTGCGCGGGTGAAGGCATACATCTTGGTAAATACGTCCGGGAGGGTGCCAAAATACCGCTTCCCACCGGCAATTATTTTTTGCTTCGCAACATCTTTAAATTCAATGAACATGCCTTAACCCTTCCTCTCACCAGATAATGAGATTGAATTTCCTCTCCGAAATCCCGCCAGTGCATACTGCACCACCGATATAATCTGACGTAAATTAACCAATAAGTTGTAATCATTGCAAATATATGGACAGGTTGCCACTTGCATTAAAAATAAGGATTTGGAACTAAACGGAGGGACTTGGGAAGCGAAGAATCCTACCGATACGGAAAATATCTCCGCCGGTTACGGCCGACGGATGATGAATTTATTTTCAAGGGCAGAATTATAACGTTGCTTCTGCAGCTTGTAAAACCGGTTTAGCGACTGGATAATAACTCGGTAATGTCGAGGAAAACCAACGCAGGATCGTCCGCCGCGCGGTTTGCGTGATCGTTTGTTAGTACCATATTTTTTATATCCTGAACCCCTTCCTGATCCTGCAGGGTCTCCAGACCCTGCAGTGGGAAGAAAGAGTATGGAATTTTCTATTTTCCACGGATAAATCGGGGGCTTGTACCCATAGTGAGAATTCCACGTATCACGAACTTTTTGCCTGAACGTGTGTGATCAATCCGTAGGCTCAGTCTTGATCAGGGGCCAATGGAAACACTATCAAGGGTGTCTTTTATAAGCGCATAAATCAGGTCAGATTAATTTTGTGTTAACTGCTGTTGAGGGCGAAATTTCCACCCCCTGTCGGCGAAGAGAATTTATGAGTACACCAACAAAACGCATTGCTTTCCATACCCTGGGCTGCAAACTGAATTTTGCGGAGACGGCCACCATTTCCCGGGATTTTAACCGGCACGGATTTGAGAAGGTTGATTTCCGGGAGGAAGCCGATGTGTATGTCATAAACACATGCTCAGTTACGAACAATGCAAACCGGGAGTGCCGGAAAATAATCCGCCGGATTCAACGGCGATCACCGGGCGCTTCGATTGCCGTGGTGGGTTGTTACGCCCAACTAAAACCGGAAGAAATCCGTGCCATTCCCGGTGTGAGTCTGGTTCTGGGCGTACAGGAAAAATTTGATTTATTGGAACACCTGGATACGCTGGAAAGCAACGACGAGGTACTGGTCAGGAATTCGGAAATACGTTACCGGGAGGATTTCATTCCGTCCTATTCCCTGGGTGAACGGACGCGGGCTTTTCTGAAAATCCAGGACGGTTGCGATTACACGTGTTCCTATTGTACGATTCCCCTGGCGCGCGGGCGAAGCCGCAGCGATTCAATCGCGAATACTTTACGGCTGGCCGCGGAAATAGCAGCTTCGGAAGCAAAGGAAATCGTACTGACGGGAGTAAACATCGGGGATTTCGGCCGGGCCAGGGGCGAATCATTCTACCGGTTGCTTCAGGCTTTGGACGATCTGGAGGGAATCGAACGAATTCGTATTTCTTCCATCGAGCCGAATTTGCTTTCCGACGAAATTGTCCGGTTTGTCGCTCAATCCACGAAATTCGTGCCGCATTTCCACATTCCGTTGCAATCCGGTTCAAATAAAATATTAAAGGCCATGCGTCGGCGGTATCAACGGGAGTTGTATGCCGACCGGGTGACGTTTGTGAAATCCCTGTTGCCGGAAAGTTGTATTGGCGCGGATGTGATTGTGGGTTTCCCCGGCGAAACGGAGGAAGATTTCCTGGAGACGTACACCTTTTTATCGGAACTGGAGGTCTCATACCTGCACGTATTTACGTATTCGGAACGGGATCGTACGGAGGCCGTCCGGATGGGAGAAAGGGTTTCCGCCAGGGAAAAATCGCGTCGTAGTAAGCAGTTACACCTTCTGGGAAATAAAAAGCGCCGTTTTTTCCAGGAACAATTTACAGGCCGGGACACGGAAGTTTTATTCGAAGCAGTTCACGATGGCTTCCTGCAGGGACACACCGGGAACTACATCACGGTTCGCTCCGCTGGTCCGGCAACTCTGGTTAATAAAATCGTTACCGTCAAACTGTTACAAAATAAAGGCGATTTTATGATTGGTGAAATAATCGACTGAGGGAGTTTTTAAGTCCTCGATGTTTGACAATAAACAGTTTTGCGGAACTAATCGAAATCTTTGGATTTGAGAAACAGGTTGGACATATCCGGCATCTTTTTCACCTTGCTCAGTATATTCCGTTGGAAACGCTCAAAGTTCGGTGTTTGAGCTTCGCCGAACAGTTTTATTTCCACTTCCCGGCGAACTTTCCAGGCGCGCCACAGGGCCCCGGCTTCACCATATTTTTTTACCGAAAAGCTTCGCGATTTTACAACGTTCGGCCGTGGTCGCCAGGTAACCTGGTAACTTTCAGATATGGAACCACTTCTGTTTCGACTGGTCGTGCGTGATATTCCGATAATACCGGTTTTATTGCGCGAATCCCGGGTGATCCGGCGGCGGTAATATTTTGCATCCGGATACGCCTCATTTCGTTCCTTTGTCTTTTCATCGCGGTACTTGACCGCAGCGTGGAGCGATTTTCTTTTACCGTCATATTTCAGGTCACTGAAGTATTTGTTCGCGTAGACCTTTCCGCTTAAATACACACGCACAAACCAACCGTGCATATTTTTGGCATCGGAATCAATTCTGCTGATGCCACGAAGTTTACGTTTTGTCATTCTTCTCTCCACAGCTAGGTTGCGAAATTGTCCGGATTATCGGGCAATGTATCCGGTACATCTGCAACAACAACTAACTAATGCAGGGATTGCTACACCTATGTTTGTTTTTACTCCAAGCATGTAATTATTGCCTTGCAGCTTGATGAATTTAATAATAACCGGGGGTAATTTGCTAACCGGTTAAATCAGTCGCAATCGGTCTGCCGAAGGGGGGACACAACCGGAATTTTTATAAGTCCGGACTCTCCGTTGGTGGGCAGACACACATTAAATGGCGATCGCCGTAGGCGTTATCGATTCGCCCTACGGCGGGCCAGAATTTGTATTCCTTAAGCCAGGGCGCCGGAAAAGCGGCTTGCAAGCGATTGTAAGGATGGGACCAATCGTCGGAGGCAATTTCCCGGGCGGTGTGAGGGGCGTTTTTCAGAACATTATCCACCGGATCGACAAGGCCCCGCCCGACAGCGAGGATTTCTTTTTTAATCGCGATCAGCGCATCGCAAAAACGATCCAATTCCGCTTTGGATTCACTTTCCGTCGGTTCTATCATCAGTGTACCGGGTACCGGGAAGGACATGGTGGGAGCGTGAAATCCGTAATCCATAAGTCGTTTGGCTACATCCTCTTCGGTGATACCGGTGGATTTTCGCAGCGGTCGCAAGTCGATAATGAATTCGTGGGCCACTTTGCCGCGCAACCCCCGGTAGAGGATGGGAAAGTGTTGTTCGAGCCGGGACGCCATGTAATTGGCGTTGAGGATCGCTATTTCGGAAGCCTTGGTAAGCCCCCGGTCTCCCATCAGAGCAATGTAAGCCCAGGCAATGACCAGGATATTAGGACTACCGTAAGGCGCGGCGGAGACGGGTGATGTTCCGTATTTGCCGCCGGTTCGGATAACGGGGTGTGACGGAAGAAAATCGGCCAGGTGGGCGGCAACGCAAATCGGGCCCATACCGGGGCCGCCGCCGCCGTGGGGAATGGCAAAGGTTTTGTGCAGATTAATGTGAATCACGTCGGCCCCGAATTCGGCGGGCCGGCAAAGACCCACCAAGGCATTAAGATTGGCCCCGTCCAGGTACACCTGCCCTCCCTGTTGATGAATGATTTCACAAATGGTTTTTATTTCTTCTTCGAAAACACCGTGGGTGGAAGGATAGGTAACCATCAGAGCGGCCAGGTTGTTGCCGTGTTCCTGCGCCTTTTGCCGCAGATCGGACAGATCGATGTTGCCGTTGTCGTCGCATTTCACGATGACCACGTTCATTCCGGCCATGATGGAACTGGCCGGGTTGGTGCCGTGCGCCGAGGCCGGAATCAGGCAGACATTGCGGTGGGAATTGCCGTGGTGTTGGTGGTAAGCGCGAATGACCATCAACCCGGAAAATTCTCCCTGCGCTCCCGAATTGGGTTGCATGGAGACAGCCGGGAAACCGGTGATTGATTTAAGCCAGGCGCCTAACTGGGAGATGATTTGGTGGTATCCCGCCGCCTGGTCCGGGGGAACAAAAGGGTGGAGATCGGAAAATTCCGGCCAGGTTACTGGAATCATTTCCGTGGTGGCGTTGAGTTTCATCGTGCAGGAGCCCAGGGGGATCATGCTGGTATTCAGGGATAAATCTTTCGCTTCCAGGCGATGCAAATACCGCAACATTTCCGTTTCGGAATGATAAGAATTGAAAACGGGGTGTTGTAAATAGGGCGATACACGTTTCTGCGGACCATCGTATTCCGGAGATTCTTTATGGATGATTGTTTCCAGGGAAAAAGGGGTGGTTTTACCGCAATTCAGAACCTTCAATAATGTTTCCACCTCTTCCAGGG
>JALUTR010000121.1 GCA_027021785.1 Fidelibacterota bacterium
ATTGAATTAACACAAATTTTTCAATAGAAAAATTTGCCTCTACTCCGCATTCTGCGAGGATCGTTATTTATAAATATCCCTGACCATGTATTCGGATTGTTCCCGGTTGTTGTTATCCCAGCCACAACTGCCGGTCCAGGCTCCGGTATTGAATGGCTTCGCTGACATGGTGCGGCTGGATATCCGTCGCTTCGTCCAGATCGGCTATTGTCCGGGATACTTTCAGGATGCGGTCATAAGCCCGTGCCGATAGTCCCAGCTTGTCCATGGCCGTTTTCAACAACTCCGCGGCCGCGGAATTTAACCGGCAATAGGTTTTGAGTTCGTTGGGTTGCATCTGGGCGTTGGCAAACATCCCCGGGGAATTTTCAAACCGTTGTAATTGGATATGGCGGGCGGCCTGAATCCGGGATTTAATCGTTTCCGACTTCTCTCCCGGTTTTTTCCCGGCCAATTCGGAAAATTGAACGGCGGGGACCTCAATATGGATGTCGATCCGATCCATGAGCGGTCCTGAAATCCTGGCCATGTAGCGCTGGATCATCTGTGGATTACAGGTACATTCATTGTTGGGATCGGTCCGGTATCCGCAGGGACAGGGATTCATCGCGGCAATCAACATGAAACGGGAGGGGTATGTCAGCGATACGGTGGCGCGGGAAATGGTTACGATACCGTCTTCCAGTGGTTGGCGCATGACTTCCAGGACATTCTTTTTGAATTCGGGAAGTTCATCCAGGAACAGGACTCCGTTATGGGCCAGGCTTACTTCCCCCGGCCGAGGCACGGTACCACCGCCGATTAACCCGGCATCGCTGATGGTGTGATGGGGCGACCGAAAGGGACGCGTCGCGATCAGGCTCTGGTTGTCCGGCAAATAACCGGCCACCGAGTGGATCTTGGTTGTTTCCAGGGCCTCATCCAGGGTAAGGTCGGGAAGAATGGTCGGCAACCGCTTGGCGAGCATGGTTTTTCCGCTCCCCGGTGGACCGATCATGATCACGTTGTGTCCGCCCGCGGCTGCTACCTCCAGAGCCCGTTTCACCTGTTCCTGACCCTTGACATCGGCAAAGTCCACCGGGTAGCGCCGGTGTTGCCGAAACAACGACGACCGGTCCACTTTGACCGCCTTTATGGAGATTTCGTCGTTAAGGATTGAGATAACCTCGTTCAAACTGGATACACCGGCCACTTTGATACCGTCGACAACGGCCGCTTCCCGGGCGTTTTCCACGGGCAATATGATTCCGGGAAGCCTCCCGTTCCTGGCGCAAATGGCGATTGACAACGCTCCCTTAATCGGTCGCACCGATCCATCCAGGGCCAGTTCGCCCATGAGCAGTAGTTTGTCGAAATAGGTGTTTTTGACTACCCCCATGGCGGCTAAAATTCCAATTGCAATCGGTAAGTCGAAGGCGGAGCCTTCCTTGCGAATATCGGCCGGCGCCAGGTTGACGGTTATGTATTTATAAGGGAATGGGTAGCCACTGTTTTTGATTGCCGCCTTAACCCGCTCCTTGCTTTCCTTAACTGCTCCTTCCGGGAGCCCGACGGTCCGGAAACGGGCCAGCTTGGCTCCCGTCAGGTGGGCTTCGACTTCAACAATATATGCATCTATCCCCAATATGGCGCTGCTCAATACTTTAGCTAACATATTATCTCCCCAATCATAGAATTAAGTCTCACACCGATTTTATCGGCTTTTGGTGAATAAGCTATATAATGCCGCGTATTTACGGCCGTTTAAATCTTTGAAATTAACCGTACATACCAGGTTCCCCTTATATAATGGTCGCCCTTAATAAATTACAGACGGACCCGCTTTATTCCGATCCGTCCTTCAGTTTTATTTTATCGAATTTCAGGTTTTCGTATTTCTCCCAAATCGTTTCGCCGGCGGCCTGCTGAAAACGAAAGGCAAAGGCCAACGCCTCGTAAAAAGGACGACCTAAAAATTCTTCATGACTATAGTATTCATCAATCCAGCCGACGAATTCCTTTAAATCGGTTTCTTCCAGTTGATCGAAAATTCCGAACACCATTTCCGCCCGGTTGTCGAAATACCAGGTTGTGAGATCGTTGTACCCCAATTCCCGCTTTAATTGTTCATAGGTTTCGTATACCTGGGTTAAATAGGAGAATAAATAAATCTCTTTCTCTTCCTGGGTTAAAGTTTTCCAATAAACAACAATAGGTGAAGGGGTTGGCTCTTTTATTTCCTGGGCGTAAGATAATTGCAACAGGACCAGGATGGATACTACATAGCGCATGTTAACCTCCCTTATTAACCTCGTTTTCGTATTGCCGAATCAGTTCTTCCAATCGATCGAGGGCTTCTTCCTCTTGAACTTTCCCGATGTTTTCTCCCCGGTAATATAAATGGCCGCTACCTTTTCCGAAAGCAATACCCAGATCGGTGTGACTGGCTTCTCCGGGGCCGTTGACGGCACAGCCCATCAGGGCGATCGACAGGGGCGTTTTAATGTGCCGCAAACGTTCTTCCATTTTGCTTGCGAGGGCGATTAAATCCACTTCCAGACGTCCACAGGTCGGGCAGGCCACGATCGTAACCCCTTTGCCGGCCAGTCCCAGGGATTTCAGAATTTCAAATCCCACGTGTACTTCTTCCACGGGATCATCGGTCAAACTGACGCGGATCGTGTCCCCGATGCCTTCCGCCAGGAGCGTGCCGATGCCAACGGCGGATTTGATGGTCCCTGATTTGGTGGGCCCGGCCTCGGTAACTCCAAGATGAAGCGGGTAGTCAAACTCCCGTGAAAACAGACGATAGGCGGCGATCATCAAATTCACATCGGAAGCTTTCAAAGAAACGATAATATCCTCGAAATCGTGTTCCCGGCAAATTTGAATATGGCGCCGGGCGCTTTCCACCATCGCTTCCGCGGTAGGATAACCGTATTCTTCAATCAGGTCCTTTTCCAGGCTGCCGGCGTTCACGCCGATCCTGATGGGAATCCGGGCGGCTTTTACCTTATCCAAAACAAGCTTTACCCGTTCCTCGGAACCGATATTCCCCGGATTAATACGGATCTTGTCG
>JALUTR010000122.1 GCA_027021785.1 Fidelibacterota bacterium
CACTCCGAACAGGGAAAATTTACCGCCGCTATCTGCGCCGCCCCCTGGGTACTGGAAAAAGCCGGATTGACGGCAAAACGCCGGGTGACTTCCCATCCCGATTGGGCCGATCGTGTTGTTCTCGGTCATCACACCGGTTCGCGGGTGGAAACGGACGGGACGCTCGTCACCGGGCAGGCCGCTGGATCGGCCATGGAATTCGCTTTCAAACTGGTTGAGCAGCTCTTCGGTAAAAGGAAAGTCGAAGAAGTAAACCGGGGTGTTCTGGCAAAATTATAAGTCCAAAGAAAAATCCGGATTTTTTCAGACATAAGTCTCTTCCGAACAAACCGGGGCACAGACCCGCGAAAGACAAACATTTATATATCACCCATTCCCGACCGTCGCTTTGCTCCATCCGGATCTCCACTATGTTCCGACACGTATTCCGGCGGCGGACTTCGCGTTTCACGATTCACGACTACGTTTCATCCCCCGGCGGAATGTCTTGATCTTAAAAATTATCTCAAATTGAAAACGTAATAATTCGGTTCGATGAAAAAACTTTTATACCTGTTTGATATTGACGGCACGTTAATTTCCCCGGGGCCTGCCGCCCGGATGTCCCTGAACCGGGCTTTCGAGACCATTGCCGGAATCCGGCCCGATTTACAGCTAACCGAAGTGGCCGGTTACACCGATCCGGTGATTGTGCGCAATGTTTTGCGCCGGTATGGAATTGATGAAGAAATCGGTGCGCTGGTCAATAAAATCATCGACCAATATTTGTCGTTCTTTGAAGCATCCTACCAGTCTTCGGATGCTCCTTTCGTATACCGGGACGCGCTGAATTTACTGGATCGTGTCGAAGCCGCCGGTCACGCCTTTGCCTTGTTAACGGGAAACGTACGGCGCGGAGCCGAAATAAAGCTCAACCGGTTTTCGCTGTTCGATCGTTTTCCCTTCGGCGTTTTCGGCGACGATGCCGAAACACGGAACGATCTTCCCTGGATAGCGCGTGAACGGGCCTGGGACGTGTTGGGGGAATCGTTCCGCTTTGAAGACCTGGTTATTGTGGGTGACACACCGAATGACGCCCGGGTCGCCGGCGAATACAACGCCGCTTCCATCATCGTCTGCCGTCGCGAAGAATGGCGAGACGACATTATCGGGGCCGGGGCCACCCAGGTTGTTACAACCCTGAGCGATCCGGCTATTAAAATCAGTAACCGCAACCATCGTTGACGGCGGAAAACGACTCTCCAATTCCCAAATTCGGAAGTCGGGCGTACAATGCGCCAAAGTGATATTGTTATGCCCCTGACGAGGTTGCCTTAATAACGCAATCTAACGCCTGATATTTTTTCGCTTGATTCGTTTGTTTCGTTGTTAGTTTTTACAGCACCATCATTTATAGAATAAAACACATCAGACTTCGAGGAATTTCCTGTTCCAATCTATACCATTTTCGATAAACTTTTCTTATATGGATGACGACTTATGCCCCGTTCGGTGATAATGGCCGTGATCAGTTCCGCCGGGGTTACGTCAAAGGCCGGGTTGAAAACCTGACCGGCAAGTCCGGAAGGGGCGGCGGGAACTCCCAGGGGATGGGTTACCTCCCGGGGATCACGATATTCAATGGGGATCTCTTTTCCGGAATGTAGTTTGCCGTCGATCGTGGAGGTCGGCGCCGCGACGTAGAAGGGGATTTTATGGTAACGCGCCAATACCGCCAGGCTGTAAGTCCCGATTTTATTTGCCGTGTCGCCGTTCCGGGCAATCCGGTCGGCGCCGACAATCAGGCATTGGACCATCCCCTGCGCCATGGCGGCGGCGGCCATGTTGTCGGTTAACAGGGTAAACGGAATTTCAGCCTCCCGCAGCTCCCAGGTTGTCAGCCGCGCACCCTGAAGAAGCGGCCGTGTTTCGTTCACCAGTACATGAATTTGTTTTCCGTTCTGATATGCGGTGTGGATTACACCGAGCGCCGTGCCGTACCCGCCTGTAGCCAACCCGCCGGCATTGCAAATCGTCATTACACCCCCCTTTGCGGGCATCAGTTCGCTCCCTTCCCGGCTCAGGGCGCGACACATGGCCACATCTTCTTCATGGATGCGCTTCGCTTCCTCTTCCAGGCGATTCCTGATTTCAGAGACGGGCTTTTTCCGGGGGATTACCGCCATCAACCGGTCCAAAGCCCAGAAAAGATTCACTGCCGTTGGACGGGCGGAGGCTATTTCCCGCCGGCATTGATCCAGTTCCGCCAGGTAAACTGCCGGGTCATCCGCCTTAATTTGTCTGGCCGCCAAAGTCAGGGCATATCCGGCGGCGATACCAATGGCCGGCGCCCCCCGGATCGCCAGCCGTTTTAGGCCATCGCATATTACCCTGAAATCATCGGTCTCAATAAATTTCGTTTCCCGCGGAAGTAGGGTTTGGTCCAAGAAACGGAGAGTGGCTCCGGTCCAACGGAGGTGTTTCACCAAACCATTTTCGACCAGCGCCATTATTTCCCCCGATCCAAAGTTTTTGCCAGGTAGCAAATTCTGGCATAATGCTCAAGACGCTCCATGTTTCCAAACGCTTCTTCCAGCGACTTACCAACTGTGAGCGCACCGTGGTTTGATAATACTATGGCATCGTGAGTTCGAATTAGGGTCCGGATTGAACGGGCCACGGCGGCGGTCCCGGGCTGAGCCGGCGGCGCAATGGGGATTTCACCTAACGTAGCCTCTATTTCCGTCAGACGGCAGTCAAGAGCCGCTTCTTTCGACAATGAGAAGGCGGTACAATAGGGGGGATGGGCGTGAATGATCGCTTTTACATCGTCCCTCTGACGATATATTTCCAGGTGCATTTCCAGTTCAGAGGAAGGAGTCGTGGATTTCGTTTCGACACATTCTCCCCGTTCATTCAACGTCGCGATAGATTCCTCGCTAATTTCTCCCAAAACCGTTCCGGCGCCGGTAATATGCAAGCCTTCCCTTGTCCGTACACTGACGTTGCCGTCCGTCGCCACCACCAAACCCCGCTGATACAATTTACGGCTGATTTTAATAATCGTTTGTTTCACC
>JALUTR010000123.1 GCA_027021785.1 Fidelibacterota bacterium
CCGTATCGATTCAATTGCAACAATTTTCAAATTAATATGCAGATGAAAATTAGTCCGTTCCTTGATAACAATCCTACAGAAATCAGAGGGGGGAAACAAACGTGATCCCGTCGTCCCTATAATTGTACCATATGGAGAAACATAATCCTTACAAGAGCCTCCACATCCTGCGTGGCGGGGATAATGCGCGGAATCCATCCGTCAACTCACACAGTGGGGCAATCTATCTTTCCACAACGCTCAGGTTGTCGTTACCGTCGGAAACTGCCTTCCGGTTCATGGTCGGGAGACCATGAACGATCAGGTTTTCTGATCTTATCCGTCAGCCACCTCATGATCGAATTCCCAGAAGGGGAAGCATACAATACAATTACTCCGATTTGGTTGGAGAATTAAACGAAATATAACAAACACAGAAACTTACAATATACTTGCAACGCTTATTTCATCAGTACATTAATCTCCCATGGCCGTTCAACAGTACGTAAATGAATTTTTATGGATGCACCTGATTTAATATAATCGTTCTTTTGATTCCTCATCAAATAAACGTACCTTTTTTAAATTAAACTCCACGTTAACATCGTCCCCCAGTTTGGTGGTATTGATCGAATGCACCTTGGCAACAATCTGGTGTTCACCGGCTTTCAAGTGCAGAATGGTTTCATTGCCGAGTGGTTCGGCGACCAATAACGGCAGGGAATAACCATCACCGGCCAGGTTGATATCTTCCGGCCGGATACCGAGAACAATTCTTTTACCGTCAAATTGTTTTACTATATCAATCTTGGTTAAATCGACCGCAAGATCACCGGAAATCAATTGCCCGTTACGCAAATCGCCGTGAATAAAGTTCATCGCGGGGGAACCGATGAAACCGGCCACAAACATATTTGCCGGTTCATCGTAAACATCCAGCGGAGAACCAATTTGTTGGACGATACCATCTTTTAAAACAATGATCCGGTCGCCCATGGTCATCGCCTCAACCTGGTCATGGGTGACGTATACCATGGTGGTTTTAAGTTTTTTATGCAACCGTTTTATTTCCGCTCTCATTTGGACCCGTAATTTCGCATCCAGATTTGATAACGGTTCATCAAACAGAAACACTTTCGGGTTCCGAACGATTGCCCGGCCCAGGGCGACTCTCTGGCTTTGGCCGCCGGAAAGCTCCTTTGGTTTTCGATACAACAAATCTTTTATCTCAAGAATATTGGCGGCGTCTTTAACCCGTCTTTCAATTTCCGGTTTCGGCACTTTTCTTAATTTCAGACCGAAAGCAAGGTTATCGTAAACATTCATATGGGGATAAAGAGCATAATTTTGGAAAACCATTGCTATATCACGATCTTTGGGAAGGATATTATTTACCAATCTATCACCAATGAATACACTGCCCGAGGTCGGCTCTTCCAGGCCGGCGATTATTCTCAATAAGGTCGATTTACCGCAGCCGGAAGGTCCCACCAAGACCACAAATTCACCATCACTCACTTCAAGATTGAAGTTGTCAATGACCAACTGGTCCTTTACGAAGGATTTATATATTCTGTCTAACTTTACCGATGCCATAGTTGGATGCTCCCTACTATTTAATATTCTTCACTATCCGGCTTTCATTCCGGAAGAACAGGACGTTTTCAAACAAAGCGTTGCCGATACGTAATCCACCCCTTTCCAACACCCTAAAAAGATGATTATTCTTAAACCCTTTTTTATTCAAGGTGATGGTAAATTTTTCTCAAGGATCACGTAAAAATAATCACTCATGGTATCTACCGGAACGACCACGCTAAAGTATCCATCATCGTTAGCGCTATCATAAAGGCTGAAAATTAGCACTTCCTGAGATAAATCTGAACCTTTAGATTTACAAACTGTTAACAAATCGCCGGGACGTCCTTTTCGGTCTGGATTTTCATCCGACCAACGAAAGTTCCCCTTTGCGGCTCACCCGGCAGAACCTAAGAACCGGACCTTTTTTCTTCGCTTGAATCCGCAAGCGACATTCCAGAGGGTAGTAAAAGAACTTGTCTCTGACGCAAATCACAGTTTCAAAGATTTATCCTGTAAATCCTTTAAACTGCTTATTTCATAACGGAAATAGGCCGTAATTTTAACTACATGATTTCTTCATTTTGAATAGTTTCGAGACATCGGCATGAACATTTTCAATAATCCGCACCGGCGTTACAATATACTTACCGGAGAATGGATCCTGGTTTCCCCCCATAGAATGAAAAGGCCCTGGCAAGGTCAAACCGAAGACACACCCAAAGAAACACGTCCCCCCTACGATCCGGATTGCTACCTGTGTCCGGGAAACGTTCGCTCAAGCGGAATCAAAAACCCTGATTATTCGGAACCTTTCGTTTTCGTAAACGATTTCAGCGCAATTATCGAGGATGTTTCTCCGGCGGAAATCAATGTTAAGGATTTGATCGTCGCCAAAAGCGAAGAGGGAATTTGCAAAGTCATCTGTTTTTCTCCCCGCCATGACCTGACACTGCCACAGATGAGCTTGTCACAAATAAGCGCGGTCATTCACACCTGGACCGCTGAATATCTTGAACTGGGCAATCGAACCAACATCAACTATGTTCAGATATTTGAAAATAAAGGGGCCGTTATGGGGTGCAGCAATCCGCATCCCCACGGACAAATCTGGGCCCAAAGTTCGATTCCCGTAGAACCGGCCAAGGAAACCGGGAAGCTTTCGGAATATCATCGGAAACATTCATCCTGTCTGTTATGCGACTACCTGAATTTCGAGTTGCGGGAAAAGGAACGGCTCGTAATTGAAAACGAAGATTTTGCGGTGTTGGTACCCTTCTGGGCTGTCTGGCCTTACGAAGTGATGATCCTCAGCAAACGTCACCGGACGCATTTAGGGGAGTTAACGGAAGGTGAAAAGGACGCGTACGCCGATATTTTAAAAAGGCTTACGATCAGGTACGATAATATTTTCGATATTTCGTTCCCCTATTCCGCGGGTATTCACCAAGCGCCTACGGACGACG
>JALUTR010000124.1 GCA_027021785.1 Fidelibacterota bacterium
CGACGCCGTACCAACGTATTTTCCCCCCCCCCTTATGATCCGGCAGTGCAAACCACAAATGCTAAATTGAATGCAATTTATTGTTCGAATCTTCCGATTATTCAGGTAAATCGGCCGGCACCCCGGAAATTCATTTTTAATGGATTTTCGGGGCCAAAAGCTTACCCGACTTGTGGTGTTGATGTTTAAAGAGGATCGTCGTAATATTAAACCAGTTAGGCATGCGAGAACAACGAGACCCCAGACAATTACCACTTTTCCCTGAGTTATCGGAACACGTTTCCATCCCTTCGATTACAACTCTCCCGGAATTCGATCGCGCATTAAATAACCTGATAAAAATGAGCGATCTGGGAGCTTTCCTGCAAATCAATGTACAGGGTCTGGAAAAATTATATACAATTAATGTCCCCGAGCTGAATATTCCGAACGACTTTTTGAAAAGCGATGTTCAATTATCGCCTGTTACCATTCACCTGTTCCCGGCCGAAATCCGGAACCAGTTGAAAAAATTCACCTATGAGATTAAATCCTTTTTTAACCCGAAAAATTCGTTCCGTACTTCTTTCGGTTATTTTTTATTCCGTCCCCATTTTTCCTTGTGGAAACATTACCTTGACCAGGTAAAAAAATCGATCAATGACTATATTTATTCCGAACTTGGGCACGGCAATTACGGTCAATACTTCCTGGCCCATTTCCGGGAAGGATACGATTTCTTCCGATCAATCGCCGATATTACGGCTCCGTGGGAATTCCGGGACAAATTGCTTCTAAAAGACATCGACGCCAAACGCAAAACCATAGCGGATAAGCACCAGACCGTATTCACGTTAAAACCGACCGAGGTGGATTATCCCTTCGAAATCCTGGTCCTGAAAACCCATCATATTCCCCTGGTTTTACACGACTATATTGCCCAGGTGCAAATCTCCGCCATTTTTAAAACGATCCACCTGGAATACCTGGCCGATAAATCCATCGAATCCATTGACGACATCAAAGAATTGATCAAAGACATGTAGCCTCCGCTCACCGGGCGGCCACCCGGCAAACCCTTCCGGTGATTTTCCATAATAAATAATCAAATCTTTCCTCCGTTCAACATAAATCGGAAATTCACGAATTATAATTGAAATTGACGGGAAGGAAGTTATTTAAAGACAGTTTCGTAAAAAGTAGTAAATACGCCATAATTGTCATTCCGAATGAGGAACGAACGAAGTTTATAATCCCGATTGCGAGGCATGTCGGGGAGTCTCAAACGGCTGTAAGTCCCGCAATTTCTTAATATACCAAAAAATACATTCGAGATACTTCGTTCGCTTCGCCCCGACCCTACACCTCTTTTAAGGAAATGAATCAAGCATTTTTTATCATAGTCTGTAATGCCCCAGGTATAGGTGGTGAACCGGTCCGCAGGCTTATTGTAAGATCGGACTACACTCTCACCTGATCGTTCATGGTCTCCCGACCATGAACAAGAGGACATTTGCAGGAAGAACAGGACAGAAGTTTGAAAGCCGACAATCATTGCCGGCAGGTATCTCTGTTTTTACGGTATCTTCTCCAATGATCCCGCAGACCGCCAAGTGGATTCACTTCGCTCCCGGAGAGCGGGATTATTCCTGAGGATTCTTCGGATTTGTTTTTGTCTTGGTTTGTTGGTGACAGGATGATTCATGGTTCAAACGTGCGGAAACAAGTTCACGATTTTATTTCTTTAAACAACACTATGATTTAAGGATGTAGTCAAATATTTCATACCACCCCTGTGGTCCCCTCCTCACTTGAGAAGGAGACGGTAACATCGATCCCCTGACCAACGATAAGTCCCCGACCGGTAGTTATGCCGGTAAAGTGGAAAATACAATCGTACAATAATCAAACCTTTCCTCCGTTATACCCGGTTATCTTTATTAAATTCACCATCAATCATGACGAAAAAAGACAAAATTAGATTAACCACTTTAAGTCACGGTTCCGGGTGAGCGTGTAAAATTGGTCCGGAGGACCTTGCCCAAGTATTGGGCAACCTTCATTCTGTTCCCCATGAACGCGTAATCGTTGGTTACAACGGCCAGGACGATGCCGCCGTAATCCGCCTGGACGACGGACGTTTGTTGGTCCAGACCGTGGATTTTTTTACTCCGGTGGTGGACAACCCCTACCTTTTCGGACAAATTGCCGCTGCGAACTCTCTCTCGGATATTTACGCCATGGGAGCAAAGCCCCTTTTCGCCCTGAATATCGTGGCTTACCCGGTTAACGATTTACCGAAAAGCATGCTAACCACCATTCTGCAAGGCGGTACCGATAAAGCCCGGGAAGCAGGCATCCCCATTGTCGGCGGTCACAGTGTCGACGATAAGGAGCCCAAATACGGTTTGGTGGTAACCGGCGAAGTGGAAGCAAAACGGTTGGTTACCAATACCGGCGCTCAACCGGGGGATTTATTGGTGTTGACCAAACCGTTGGGAACGGGCATTATCGCCACGGCGATTAAACGCGATATTGCCTCCGAAAACGCTGTCAAAGCGGCCGTCGATTCCATGACCACCCTGAATAAACTTGCCGCCGAAATAATGGCCAAGGTTGAAGTGCGTGCCGCTACCGATGTAACCGGGTTTGGCCTGTTGGGCCATTTGTTGGAAATGTGCCGGGCAAGTCATGTTTCCGCGGTCGTCGATTTTTCCGCGGTCGCTTTTCTACCGGATGTTTTGGAACTGGCTGAAGCGGGAGTTATCCCCGGCGGTACCCGCCGCAATTTGACCTTTATTCAGGCGCACACCCAATTCGAACCCGGGATAACACCCCTGCAGGAATTGTTGATTTGCGATGCACAAACCTCCGGTGGATTGCTTCTGGCGTTGCCGCCCGAGTCGGCGAAAATATTCCTGGAAAAATTTAACCCCCTGTCGAATTTCCCGGCGGTTATCGTCGGAAAGATTATCGAACCCGCCGAAAAAACCATCCAGGTACATAATAATACCTCCCAAGCC
>JALUTR010000125.1 GCA_027021785.1 Fidelibacterota bacterium
GTAAGTTTCACTTAAAACGGCTTGAATTGCGCCAAAACAATGATCACAATCAAACTAAAAAACATACCGCTGCGAACCAGTTCAAAAGACCGCTCCCGAGCCTCCTGACCGGCTTGAATTTTCTTCAATTTACTCAGGGAAACCCGACTTAGGGTAATAGCAACAACCCCGAGAACTATGTTCACACGCAACCATCCCGCCTGAAGCAAAACCGTGTTCCGGAGTAGCATCAATACCCCGGTAAGCGGTAGAATAATCGCTGCAATTCCTTCCAGGCGGCCGATAATTCCCGATAGATATTCCCGCACGGTATCGGGTTCTCCGTTTTTCCGCCTGGCCCAAATAAGGGAAACAGACAAAGCGGCGCCAAACCAGGTAGCCATCATTAATACGTGTATTGTTCGCAAGATCAGGTAATAATTGCTCATCTCATTCCCATATTTGATGCAATCATATTTACAAAGACGATTGTTTACATTTGCCCGGACTTATTTTCCCCGGTGTCTGTTACGCAAACGAATTCTTCCCACAATATCCGGTTATCCTTCAATCTCCATAATGGAAATTAAGACTCTTGAGAATTTATTTTCCCGGCCATCGTAAAAATAGCTGGTTGATATGCCGGAATTGTTGACTTTGATTGAATAGTTCCCTACTCACCGGTCCCCGCTTCAACCTTACGCTCTTTCTTTTCCGCAACCCTGTTTCCCGACTCCTAATCTAAAATCTGAAATCCAACATCCACATCACTTTCCAAATATCCAAATCCTTTGCTGATTTAATGTTCTTCATAAACTTGTCACCCGTCACCCGTCACTTATCACAAGTTACGGAACGAGCTGTTTGCTTTCCGGCCTGTGGCTCCGTGGTTTTCCCCTCATTCATCATTGTAAAACCGCGATAACCATCTGTAAGTTTTGTCATGAACCCCAGGACACTGCATAATCTTACCTGGATTCCGATATTTCTCATCGGTTTGTCTTTTTCCCTTTTGGGAATCTCGTGGGTCATGGCCCGCGAGCCCTGGCTTTTGGACCGTGCCGCCAACGAGCGCTTGTTGGCGGTTGGTTTTGAACGCCTTTTCCAGGCTGAGGTCAATACCCGTTTACCCGATTATCTTACACTTAGCTACCGGTTCTTTGGCTGGTGGATGTTCTCAATCGGATTGTTGTTAATGACCTATGTTCAGGTCACGCGCATGGGAACACGATTGTCCCGCAATGCGATTCACACCGTCCTGGCGATCATTATTACCGGTGTTTATGTGATCGAATTTTCTTTCATTCCCGGCTCTCCTTTCCTCTGGTTGACCCACCTCCTGACAATATTGTTTTTCATCAGCGTTTATTCATCCCAAAAGTTGAACCGTTTTGATTAATGTCGGTTGAAGATATTCATCCCCTGGTTATTCATTTCCCGATCGTACTATTATCCACCGGTATTTTTTCGATACACTGTCCTTATTATAAAAAATGATCGGTCCCAATTTGCGGGGTATCTCGAATTTAATTCTGGGCCTTTTTTACAGAAGTCATCCGGTCGCCGCCTTAGCGGGACGGTATTAGCCGACCGAAGAGCCAAATCCCGTTTCCTCCTTTTCATAATTCCAATAAACACCCATTGCTGTCCAAAATATTTTGAAAGAGCGGTAATTCAAGTATAGTGCTCCCCGGTCCCGGACGGATTTGACCACTTCTTCCTGAAACCAACTCGAAATATGCTGCCCAGGACGTTTACTATGATCGAAAATATTGTAATAAATCAACTCTATTGTATTTTCCAATCATAATTGAATCATTCAAATTTTCCGGAATCCCCTCTTCCTCTTTTAAGGATATGAATCAAGTCATGGATGGAGAACCGGACCGCAGGCTTATTGTAAGATCGGACTTCACTCTCACCTGATCGTTCATGGTCTTCCGACAATAAACAAAAAGACATTTCCAGGAAGGACAGGACAAAAGTTTGGAAGCCGACAATCGGTGCCGGCAGATATCTCCGTTTTTACGGTATCCAATGATCCCGCAGACCACCCTGCGGATTTGTTTTTATCTTGGTCTGCTGGTGAACGGTTCAAACGTGCGGAAACAAGTTCACGATTTTATTTCTTTGAACAACACCATGATTTAAGGATGTATTCAAATTTTTCATACCACTCCTGTGGTCCCCTCCTCACTTGAGGAGGGGACGTTAACATTGATCCGCCGATCAACAGACAAGTCCCCAACCGGTAGTTAATGCCGGTAAACCGGAAAATCCATGTTTACAGAACTCGTCCGATTACCGAATATTTATATATGCTGTCCAGATAATTCTTCAAACATTTATCTTGGACAGATGTGATAAACACCTGGCAAAAGACGGTTTCCTCTTTTGATTAACCTAAAAGGCAAAGTAACTTTTACGCACCTAAACTGAGAAATAGGGGGCACGATGAATTGGTTTTTTCGATTTATGAACTCCTCCGTCGGGAAAAAGATTATTATGGCGACAACGGGGTTGTTGCTATGTTCGTTTTTAATCATCCATCTCTTCGGGAACCTGTTCTTATACGGAGGACCGGAACTTTTTAACACGTATGTGGAACGACTCGCCAGTATCAAACCGCTGATACGTGTAATCGAGGTTATTCTGGCCTTGATTTTCCTGTTCCACATTATTAATTCCCTCTGGCTGACGCTGTCCAACCGGAAAGCCAATCCGGTTAAGTACGAAGTAAATCGTGCGCAGGATAACAGCTCGTTCTTTTCGCGTTACATGGGTATTACCGGTAGTATCGTTTTCATTTTCCTGGCCGTACACCTGAGCACCTTTTGGTACAGATTCCAAATCGACCATGACGGCGGACAATTTTACCGGATTGTTACCGGCGACGCCGTTGGTTTCAATAACCCCTATATCACCGGTCTTTATATTCTGGCCATGATCCTGCTTGGGTTTCACTTACGACACGGTTTTCAATCAGCCTTCCAAACCTTTGGTCTGCGGTACAACAAATACGGGAAATTAATCGAGGCGATCGCGGTTCTGTTCTGGTTTGCGATTCCTTTGGGGTTTGTATTGATCCCGATTTATTTCGGTTTATTGAAGGGAGGATTTTAATAATGGTACTCGATGCCAAAATTCCGGGTGGTCCGTTAGCGGAAAAATGGACGCAACACCGTTTCGATTTAAAATTGGTCAACCCGGCCAATAAGCGTAAATACAACATTATTATTGTGGGCACCGGATTGGCCGGCGCATCGGCAGCCGCTTCCTTAGCCGAATTGGGCTACAACGTGGATGCCTTCTCCTACCATGAATCCCCGCGCCGGGCGCACAGCATTGCCGCCCAGGGAGGTATCAATGCCGCGAAAAATTATCCCAACGACGGTGACAGTATTTTTCGCCTGTTTTACGACACCATAAAGGGGGGTGACTATCGATCACGGGAAGCCAATGTCTATCGTCTGGCGGAAGTCAGCAACGCGATCATTGACCAGTGCGTTGCCCAGGGGGTGCCGTTCGCCCGGGAATACGGAGGATTGTTGGACAACCGTTCCTTCGGCGGCGCGCAGGTATCGCGAACTTTTTACGCCCGGGGTCAGACCGGACAACAACTGTTGTTAGGAGCCTATTCGGCTTTCGCACGGCAAATGAAAGCCGGAAAAGTCAGATTTCACCCACGCCACGAAATGCTGGACCTGGTTCTGGTGGATGGACACGCCAAAGGTATCATCACCCGGAATTTGATCAACGGTGAAATTCGGTCGTACGCCGCCGATGCCGTGATCCTCGCCTCCGGCGGGTATGGAAATGTTTTCTTCCTGTCCACCAACGCCATGGCCAGCAACGCAACGGCCATCTGGCGGGCTTACAAAAAGGGCGCTTACTTCGCAAACCCCTGTTTTACGCAAATCCACCCCACCTGCATCCCGCTTTCCAGCGAACACCAGTCGAAACTCACGCTCATGAGCGAAAGTCTGCGCAACGACGGCCGTGTCTGGGTGCCCAAGAAAAAAGGCGACTCCCGTGCGCCCAACGATATCCCTGAAGAAGAACGGGATTATTACCTGGAACGGATTTATCCTTCCTTCGGGAACCTGGTTCCCAGGGACGTGGCCAGCCGCCGGGCAAAGGAAATGTGCGACACCGGTCACGGTGTCGGTCCAACCGGTCTGGCTGTTTACCTTGACTTCGAGGATGTTATCGGGCGGAAAGGTAAACAGTGGGTTTCCGACAAATACGGCAACCTCTTCGATATGTACCAGCAGATCACCGGGGAAAACCCGTACGAGGTGCCGATGCGCATTTATCCGGCGGTTCATTATACGATGGGAGGTCTGTGGGTCGATTATAATCTCATGAGTACCGTTCCCGGATTATTTGTCCTGGGCGAAGCCAATTTTTCGGATCACGGGGCCAATCGCCTGGGCGCCAGCGCCCTGATGCAGGGCCTGGCCGACGGGTATTTTATCATTCCCTACACCATAGGAGATTACCTGGCCAAACACCCCCACGGAAAAACGGACACCAACCAGGAATCCTTCAAAACAACGACCCGGGAGGTTGAAGAAAAACTTAACCAACTGTTAGCCGTTGACGGTTCCCAAACCGTCGATGATATCCATAAGGAATTGGGACGAATCCTGTGGGAATACGTGGGCATGGCACGGAACCGCGAGGGATTGGAAAAGGCTCTGAAACTGATTCCGCAATTGCGTGAAACTTTCTGGAAGGAAGTTAAGGTCCCCGGTACGGCAAAGGAATTGAACCCGGAACTGGAAAAGGCCGGACGAGTGGCGGATTTCCTCGAATTAGGAGAACTCATGGCCCGCGATGCGTTGCACCGCGAAGAATCCTGTGGTGGTCATTTTCGCGAAGAATACCAAACCGAGGAAAACGAAGCCTTGCGCGATGACGAAAAGTTTGCCTATGTAGCCGCCTGGGAATTCCAGGGAACCGGGGAACCCGCGAAACTGCACAAGGAAGTCTTGATTTTTGAGAATGTTGAATTGACCACGAGGAGTTACAAGTAATGCAGGTTTTCTTAAAAGTATGGCGACAAGCCGACGCAAAATCCGAAGGTCAGTTTGTTACCTACACGGTTGAAAACGTAACCGAAGACATGTCCTTTTTCGAAATGCTGGATATGCTGAACAATCAACTTGTTTTAAAAGGGAAGGAACCCATTGCCTTTGATCATGATTGCCGTGAGGGAATCTGCGGCACCTGCGGGTTGTTTATCAACGGACGGGCCCATGGCCCCCTGAGAGGAATAACCACCTGTCAGTTGCACATGCGTAGTTTTGACGACGGCGCCAATATTGTGGTCGAGCCGTGGCGCGCGGAGGCTTTTCCGGTTATCAAGGACCTGATAGTGGACCGGACCGCTTTCGACCGTATCATAAGCGCCGGAGGTTATATCTCGGTAAATACCGGCGGTGTCCCGGACGCAAACACCATCCCGGTTCCCAAACCCAAAGCCGATGAAGCTTTCGATGCCGCCACCTGTATCGGGTGCGGCGCCTGTGTGGCAACTTGTAAGAATTCCTCCGCCATGCTGTTTGTGGCCGCCAAAGTTTCGCACCTGGCCTTACTGCCGCAGGGTCAGGTGGAGCGCAAACAGCGGGCATTGAACCTGGTGGCGGCTATGGATATGGAAGGCTTCGGAGCGTGCACAAATACCGGCGCTTGCGAAATTGAATGCCCCAAAGAAATTTCCATCGTGCACATCGCCCGCCTTAACCGGGAATTCCTGAAGGCCAGCCTGCTTTAAACCCTGCCCGGAGATTTATATTAAACGGCCCCGTGGCTTTCCGCCCGGGGCTGTTCCTGTTTTTATATTTACTTCCCGGAATCCGGCGGATTGAACCGCCGATTCCGCTCTATTTAAGCCGGAAATTGATCGGGATTTCGATCCAGACCGCTACCGGTCGATCGCGTTGCTGGGCCGGTTTGAACCGCGTATCCCGAATTGCCCGCATTGCCGCTTCATCCAGGCCCGTATTGGGAACGCCTTTGATCACAACCACATCCCGAACCCGTCCTTTTTCATCAATCAACACATTCAGTCTTACCGTCCCCTCAATACCGGCCGCCTGCGCAATTGCCGGGTAGACCGGGCGGACCGGAGCCAGGGGTTTGGGGTCAACCTCCCATCCGTGAAAAATAACCTTCGGACCTTCGGAAGGCAGCGGGGGAAGACCGCCCAAATCCGGAAAATTTCCCAACTCGGTTTCCATGATCGTGACATCCGGTTCGATATCCGGCTCATCAGACGGTATGGGGACCTTGGGCCTCAGCGGTTCCGGTGGTTTAACATCGAAATCGGTGGGTGGAACTATAATTTTAACGGGGTTCAGGGGAATAAACGCCGTGACGGCTGAGGACCGGGCCAACCGCGGATATGAAAAGAAAGCGCCCACGATTAACAAAAGACTGATAATTCCCATTATTCGCAGGATAATGGGGTATTGCATTGCTCTCAGCGTTTGCTGACGATTTATAATCGCCATGGGGCCCCTCCTTTCAACCTTCCTCCCGAATCCGAAAAAGGCCGTTTATTATCAAACAGTTGCTTACTTATTCAGGTTACCATGCAAATCCTTAAATTTCAAGTAAAAAAAAGCCCCGCTCAATGCGGGGCTTCGAAAGGAGCGATATTAAACTTAGCCTTTTAATTTAAAGTTCACCGGAATGGAAATCCAGACTCCGACGGCACGATCGCGCTGCTTGGCTGGTTTAAAACGTGTTTTCCGAATGGCTTCCATGGCGGCTTCGTCCAAGCCTGTATTCGGGATTCCTCGTAAAACAACTGTTTCCTTTACGCGCCCTTTTTCATCGATAAATGCTTGAATAATGACGGTCCCTTCAATTCCTGCCTCCTGCGCAATTTCAGGGTATTTGGGACTAATCGGTGTCAAAGGTTTGGGCGGATCGTCATAGGGAATAAACCTGACTTGCGGTCCTTCCGGTGGCGGCGGCGGCGCGTCCCATGCTTCAAAGTTTTCCAAATCCGTTTCTTCGATGGTAAGGTCGTCGGCGATATCTTCGTTCTCCGATTCGATTGGGACAGACGGCCTTGCCGGAGGAGGCGGACGTTCCATCTGTTCTGTCTGGGGAATGTCAATTTGTTCGATAATTATCTGTTGTTGCCCTTCGATTACCAACTTATTGACAAATCGCGGAAAGGCCAGCATCAGGATAATCAATAATAAAATTCCCAGTAAACCTGTTATCCGGACTACCACCGGATAATTGAATTTTAATGAACCCAAAGCGTGCGTTGATCCGACCGTTGACAAATCTAATCCACCTCCGTTTTCGTTGAATAATTCAGTTTCAAAGCGTCTGCCTTACGCAACTCATTATGAATTCCGGAGATAATTTCCATCTGCGCCGCTTCGTCCGCTTTTAAAGATACTGTGAGTTGCGGATCGGCGGCCCGTTTCTCATACATGACATTACGTACGTTATTTAAATTGTATAACCGGTCTTCAATCGATATTAATCCTTCTTTGGATACCCAAATCTGGGTAACGTGCCGTTTGGATTGCAGTTTTTCAATCCGTTTCGCTTTCGGCAGTTTGATCGGCAATCCGGAATATTCCCGGAGTACTGTTGTAACCATAAAAAAGATCAATAGCATAAAAATAATATCCGGCATGGAAGCAGTGGGTATATCACTGGATATTTTGGTTTTACGACTGAATTTCATTATTCTGTCTCGGCTATGGAAATACGTGTTGCATTGGCCTGTTTCAACTGGTCAATTACCTTAACGTAGCTTTTGTATTGTGATTTTCCATGGGCTTTTACCGAAATGATCAGACGCGGATTTTCCTGGAGGCGCTTTTTCACGATCCTGGAAATGTCTTTCACGGCCACCGGTTCCCCGCCTAACAGCACTTTCCCGGACGAATTGATCAAACAATTAAGAATATTCTGTTTTTTAATCTCCAGTTCCTGTCCTTCGGCGGGCAGGACAATTCCCAGCCCTTTGTCGGTGTCAATCGTCGTCGTTACCAGGAAGAAAATCAAGAGCAGAAAGGCAATATCAGCCATGGAAGAGGTTGGGATTTCTCCCCCTTTGAAGCGGCGTTTCTTTCTAGCCATGGTCGGTAGTTATTTTTTTGCTTCTAATTCGTACAGACGATCTACCAGTTGTACCGACTGCTCTTCCATTTCGAGGATGAGACGGTCGATCCGGGAAACAAAAAAGTTCTGGAATATCTGAATGATCATCGCGACAATCAATCCGAAGGCGGTGGTTAAAAGCGCTTGAGAGATACCGCCGGCTACGATGGCAGGGGAAATATCGTTGGCTGCGGCTATGGCGTCAAAGGCTACAATCATACCGGCTACCGTCCCCGTAAACCCAAGCATGGGAGCAATCGTGATAACCGCGTTTAACCAGATCATATTCTTCTCTAAAAAAGCCATTTCCACCGCACCGGCGTTCTGAATGGCTTTTTCCACTTCACTCAAGCCGCGATGCAAACGCGTCAACCCGGCATGAAATATCTCGGCTACCGGTCCGCGCGAACGCTCACACAATTCGATGGCAGCATCAACACCTTCATTGTCTAATGTTCCTGAAATTTCGGTAAAAAATTTCTTTGAGTTAATGGAAGACATTATCAGCGAAAAAAACCGCTCAAACGAAAATGCCAATCCAAACAGAAATGCAAACAGAATCGGCCACATAAAAGGCCCGCCGTTTACGAAGTATTCAACCATTTAATCCTCCATTGATTAAAAACATAGTCGGCGAAATTATCACTTCCCCCAGGAAATGTCAACCGCGCCTCGTCCTTAATTTACAGCTATGGTTTCTTGAAAGCAGCAGCTTCTTCAAAATATTTCTGAGCTTCCTGGACCTGATTATCAAATTGCAAACTTATTCCGATTGCCTCATTCCGGCTCCACACAGCGCCGGCAATCTGGGATTTCAAACTGTTCAATAGATAATCCTCGTCAATATATATCTTAGCGGAATCGTATTCAATTTCTTCCTGTTGCAGATACGCTAAAAAGTCTTTGAAATCATCATCGGTCAATCCCCATTCCGATCGAAAGATCTCGTAATCGGGAACCTTGTCACGGTATTTACTGGCATAAACGGATGCCCAGTTAAACAGCGGGCGTTTTGGGTTCATAAGCAATTCCTGGGTTGTTTTCTGCAACTCCAACTTCCGGGGAATATAAACATCCGGTGTAATTCCCCCGCCACCGTAAACAATCCTTCCGTGACGAGTCTTGTATTTCGGACGCAGTTTTTTCAGTGAGTCAAGTTTTGCCTCGCGGTCTTTTTCATACAATTCGCGATAATAAGCATGATCATCCCCGTTTTTATAGGGTCGTTGAATCAATCGACCGCTGGGAGTATAGTACCGGGCAATAGTAACCCGAATGGAGGAACCATCAACCAGGGGAATTTGACGTTGGACCAACCCTTTGCCGAAGGTTGTTTCACCGACAATAATCCCACGATCGAGGTCCTGAACCGCTCCCGCTACAATTTCACTGGCGCTGGCCGAACCGCGGTTGACCAAAACGATCAGGGAAAAATCATCGTATCCTTTCAATGGATCCGCGACAAATACCTGTTCCATGTCCTTGCGTTTCCCCTTGGTATACACCAATGTATCCGCGCGGGTGATGAACAGGTTTGCTATTTCGGCTGCTTGTTCCAAATATCCTCCACTGTTGTTTCTCAAATCGAAAAGCAACCTCGTCATGTTTTCATTTTTCAGTTGTTTGACAGCCGACCTGACCTCTTTGGCGGTAGTGGCTGAAAAACGGGTTAACCAAATGTAACCGGTCGAATCATCCAGCATGGTGGCGGCGCGTACGCTGTATATCGGGATATCGTCCCGAATAATTGTAACATCAAACGGTTCTTCGAGGCCGATTCTGCGAATCGTAATGGTTACCGGCGTGCCTTTCCGTCCCCGTAATTTCTCGAAAACTTCCTTTTTGGTGATTTCATAGGCGTCCTCCCCGTTAATGGCAATAATCTGATCGCCGGGAAGTAATCCCACCCGTTCCGAAGGACTGTCGGCTACCGGAGCGATGACGGTTATGTAACCGTGTAAAATGTCAAACTCAATCCCAATTCCCTGGAATTTCCCCCGAAACTGTTCGTCGATTTCTTCCATGTTTTTTGCGGGAATATAAATTGAATGCGGATCCAGTTCCTTCATAATTCCATTAAAGGCGCCTTCCATGAGCTTTTCCATATCCACCGGCTCGAAATACAACTCATTCACATAAACCAGAATCTGGTTCAATACCTGCATCTTTTCTTTTATGACACTGAACGGGTTCTTGTCCTTGGAATAAACCTTCGGCCCCAGCGGCGCAAGGACCAGGAACAGAACAAAGATCCCGGTTGCCAAAAACGGCCAGTTACATTTTTGTCTGATCTTTTTTATCATATCTTGTCCGGATGTGTGTTATACTTTTCCATCGTTCACAACGGTAATGGTCACTCCGTATATATTTAGTCAACCTCGTAACGGTTCTGATTGTTTGCCATAAACACGAACATCCTTTTTATTTCGCTTTTTATTGTTTTTTTATTTATTTGGAGCCTGATTCGGACCCGGGAGTGACGAGCAAAAATCAATGGCCCTACAATCCGAAATATAACATGGTCCGGATCGCAACGCCCTGTAAGGTGGACTTGGGAGAATCGCTGATCGGCTCCCGATCATTAAGATACCAGCGACCGGCGGGAATCGTTCCCTTGTTAAATCCGACACTGATACGCAATCCGACACGTTCAAGAAACTGCCATTTAACAGCGATATACGGTTGAAAATTAAAAAAGGTTCCGCTTACATCCGTAAGCCGACTGGACATTTTCCCCGAAAGCAATCCGCCGGCCTGCGTTGTGGCAATATCGTCCGTGCTGGAAATTTCATAATAGAGGGTGCTGTCCACAACTTCACCGTAGACGTTGGTAAACGTTTTACTCCAACGCGGGGTACCCGAATGCTGGTCAATGCTGATCGTGGCGCGACCCATTCCCAATAACGCGCCGGTGGCTATCTCCAGGTCACGAAAAATAGGGACGACGTATTCGACGGTTGCGGCCCCCAGGGCAAATGTAAATTTCGCTCCGATCGAAGGCGCAAATTCACCGGTATAGGCAATGGTGGTATCTACCAAAGCCGGATCCTGGACAACCGCCGGCGGCGGCTGGTAACCATCAACCCCATCGCGGTTTATGAATAACATGATTGACGGGACCGTGCTGATCCGCGACACACCGATTCCGGCATATCCGCCGATCCGCCAACGTCCGGCAATCTGCGTAAATCCTTCCCCACCGTGGATGACAAAAGGCGTTGTAAAATCAGCCGGGTTTAATCCCAGCTTTTGCAACAGACTGGACCCGGGAATTGAATCCAGGGTGATATACATCGGACTGTATCCGATACCACCGCCATAAAACTCCTCTACGGGATAGAGATCGTTTTGCCCAAACAGCAAAACGGGAACCAGAGCAATTGAACAAAATATTTTTTTCATAGACCTTTACTGCGCCAAGCGTTAAAGTAATTATTGATCAATTTAGGAAGCACGATGAATTTATCGAAAGGTAAATATTGCCATGAATTTAGCCATTCTACCTCCGAAAAACAGGGGCTTTTCCTTGTTTTATGTAAGACTACTAAATTATATTCGTGTAAATTTGGAGGTAAGGGATGCTGCAACAGACCGTCGTCTTTGTGAGCGGACGGTTATCCTCTCTTTATTGTCCATGATGAAAACAATGTGTACAAAACAACAGTTTTACAGCTTAAGGCGGAAACTTGGAATTCTTTTTACCCTTGTTTTTTTGCCGCCTTTTCTGGCCGCCACAACCATCCATGTCTCCGGTCCCTATGACTTAAATAATAATGGTAACAGCGAATTTGCCGTCCTGTTGAACCGTACCGGCGGTCCGGACCTTGAATACCGGGAAGTTGATGGCGGTGGACAGCTTAAAACCTTGTGGTCCTTCACCGTCCCGGCCTTTCTTTCCGGGCTGTTCACCGACGTAAAACTGGTCGATCTGGATGGCGATCAACAACCGGAATTGGTGGCTTCTTATCTCACGTTGGGAAATCAACGGGACACCAAAAATCCATGGTTATATATCTTTAAATGGGCCGGAAATTCTTTTCATTCCACACCTTTGGTAGTATACGACCGGGATTTGAACCTGGGGCGAATCAGGCCTTCGAACATCGTACCGATCAGCGACGGAAAATCCGTGTCGCTGGCAATTGCCCTTGGGACACCGAAAAGACAAATTTTACTGGTTTCGCCGCAGATTACGGATAACAAAGTAAGTGTGACATCCCCGGTTCTGTTTTCCTCCAAATTAATTAAAAACGGTTATGGCCCGGTATTTGCCGGGGTAATAAACACGGAGGGGAAACGCCTCTTGCTGTCGCTCTGTACCGAAGCGAATCTGCTGAAAACTTCCGTATTCGACATTACCGCGCTTCCTACTGCGGGATCAAAAAAGAAAGAATTGATTTCGGAAATCCTGGTTTTGAACGGCGCGCGCCGACTTTTCGGACCGGGGATCACCACCGACGATGAAAACAAGGATGGTAACGAAGAATTGTTGCTGCCCTTTAGAAACGGAGAATTGCTGTCCCTCTCCTACCTTAAACAGGAGTTATCATTAACCAACAGTTCCCATAAAGACCCGTTTTTGTTTCCGGGGTCGGAGGAAAGCCTGATTTCGACTATTTCAAAAGTAACTCAAGCCCGGGAAACGCCTCCGGCGACGGAAGGAATCGTCCTTCCCGATTCCATTGCGGTAATCGATACCCTGTCGTTAGGGGATACTTTAATCATTGCGACAATGACGGATACAAGCGGTGCCTTTTACAGTTTTCGCTGGCTCAGATCGCCCCCGGCGGGGGCTTCGTTCGACCCCGCGTCCGGGATCATCAACTGGGTGCCGGAAACCGGCCAGACCGGGTTGCACACGTTCGCCTACCAATTGGAAACCCGTGTAAGCGAAACCGTGGTGCAGATGGAAGACCGGATAGGCGACCGGCATCAGGTTGTGCCTGTTCTGGACAAAACAACCAAAATCTTCGCTATTCTGGTGAGCGACACGGCAATCACGGATACCTCACCTTCCACACCCGAAAGCTATCAAATTCCTCCGGCCGAGATGTTTTCCGTGATTGTTACCACACCTGAGATCAACAATAATAAGCGCTTTGTATTTGACGGCGTACCCCCCTTCGGGGTTACCGTGGACGAAATTCCCGGAGGGGCCTCCCAAAAAACCAAATTCACAGGTCATCACATATATGCCGACCTGGCTACCG
>JALUTR010000126.1 GCA_027021785.1 Fidelibacterota bacterium
TCAATAATTCTTCCGGTCTGCATATAGATTCCGTCATCTTTTTTCACCTCATAGTTAAATTTGTTATCAGGGAGACTTCATTATTGATTCCCGCTGAACCACTCCGCGACTCACACCCTTGGCTGTGGCGACCCAAAGCGTATCACCTTGGAAATCCACACCCAACACAAAATTGTGAGCAATGGTTGTGGGATAGGTCGATTTATTAACAACCGTCGAGCCGTCGGATATCAAAATCTCTCCTCCGTTATTGTCAGGGGTTTTTCGATACGCTACCCATGTCTTTCCATCGAAGCTATTCAACCCTTTATCCGTACAGATCCAAACCTCGGAACCGCGTGCTTTTACAAAGTTAATGAAATTACTCGCCAAACCGCTGTCGTCATCGAAATATCCCCACCACCGGGATCCATCGTAACGGTTCAATCCGAAATACGTCCCGACCCACAGTATGCCATCTTCATAGGATACGCTCGCGGTTACATCATGCACCAGTCCGTCATTGGGGAAAAGGTCGATTTCCATCTCTTTGTCCGGGTCACGATAATCCCGCCATCGTTCGGTCCGTGTATTATATTCGACCACGCCGCCCCCCCATACAGCGATATAAGCCATACCGTCATTTGCCGAAACACTATACGCCCAGGGTTCGTGCATCGGGGCGTTCCTCTGGCTGAAGATATCCCACTGACCGGTATACGTGTTGAAACGACTGGCGCCGCTGGCGGTGGCCGCCCATACGTAGTGTTCATCACAGGCAACACCGTAAACCACATCGTTGGCCAATCCGCTGTTGAATTGATTAAAGGTATCAAACCTGCCGGCTGACCAGCGGTTTAATCCACCCATCGTAGCTATCCACACATCACCTGTTACCGGACTCACATCAATAGACAACACCACCGGATGTGCCAGGCCGTCAGCAACTGTGTACGTTTGCCAGTGACCGTTTTCAAAGAGCGCAAGACCGGCATCCGTGCCAACCCACACACGATCACCATCCACGCGCACACACTGCGCCTTGTCCGAAGGTAAACCGTCCCGTTTGGTAAAAGTACGCCAATCACTGTAAACAGGCATGGGACTTTGTACCGTATCCCCACCAACCGTTGCTCCCTCATTGCTTTCCGCGGGAGAGGGAGACACGGAATACTCCGGGGAACCTGAAAATTCCGTCCCCTTGTTCTTCCCCAAAAGGTCGCCTGTCAACAGGCCGACAACCAAAAGCGCTGCCATTAAATAAAGTCTTGGAATTAAATTATTCATTAATCATTCAAAACTATCTGATCATACAAAACTAACATTAATTATCAAAATGCGGGAGTGTGGAAGCGGGTTAAGATTCAAGTGTTTTGGAAGGCACATGATTTTGCCGATAATCTTCATACCGGACTCTACCAAATTACCCTTTTTTTTATTACTTTATGTACCATCAATGACAAACCGCATAATATTTCCCGAACGGGTATCGTTGTGAAATCATTGTAACTCATTTTACCCTGTCCTACGAAACCAACCGCATTTTTACTCATGTCCGTCCTCAAGAGTACGAAGATATTCAACCAGATCGTTAAGCTGTTCTTTGGTCAGGTCATTAACTATACCGTGTTTATCTTCGGGATTAAATTTTGTCCAGATTTCTTCCAGCGTGGCGGCGCGCCCGTCGTGTAAATAAGGCGCTGAGGCATAAATATTGGCCAATTTGGGCGAGTCGAATACCGTCGGATTGTCCGTTGGCGCGAGGGTTCCCACATCCGATTTTTCCCGATTGGTAAAATGCGGCGGAGGATGACAGGTCACGCAACGATCTTTCGGTGGAATATTTCTGCCGTCGTTTGTTGTTGTTCGCTCATATATTTTTTTCCCCCGAAGCTGGGCCGGAGTCAGTTCACCGGAAGGATTCCGATACCGGTTGGGCGGGTTGGAAAAATCGTGGAAAATGAATGCCACTAAGGCATCCAGTTCATCGGGAGAGAAGGATTCCGTTCGTGTTACGAATTTTGAAAACCGCATCCCACACTGCATATAAACACTCACGTTTTTTCCATTCCACTTAAAGGGCGAGGTTCCGTTCAGATCGCGCAGGGTCTGAACATTTAACAGGTTACGTCCCGTACCGGTCAAATCGTATGTCAATCCGTCCTCATGCCCTTCGGGATGGCAAGTCCGGCAACTGAATTGCCCCTGAAAAGTATGGCCGGCATTATTGAATAATTGTCGCCCGCGACGCAGAAAGGAAATTTTTTCAGGTCCCCCCAGATTAATGGTTTTCACGATCTCCAGGGATTTGGTATCAATGACGGCAATCTTATCGGCAAGTCTTTCCGCCACATACAGGTATTTTCCATCGGGAGAAAAAACAAGGCCTTTCGGATTGGCGCCGGTGGGGATACGTTTAACCACAAAACGGCTGCTCAAACCCAGATGGTTGGCATACGTAGCCAGGTCTTCCGGTGTTGCTCCGGACAGAAGCGAACGGATTTCATCAATATCGATCACGGAAACAATATCCGCGCCGGAATGGGAAACAAACGCGTATTTTCCTTCGGGATCGATGGCAATATCATACGGATCGGCATAAAAGGCATCCGGTTCATCCAGCAGGAATTGAACTACCCGCCCTTCTTTCACCCTTTCAACAACGCCAATTCCGTGATTGATTATCCACCCTCCTTCAATCTGGGTGGAAGGGACAAGATTTTTTGGGCGCACCAGGGTCACAAATGCCAGGTCGCCCGCAGGCGTAAAGGCGACACTTTCCAGGATGTGAGCGGAAAGAAACTTTTTTCGCTGAGCAATCCGTTGGGAAACCGCGTCGATTACCGTGACTTCCGTGACGGGAGGCGTCCGATAAGGTACGGGATTGGAAAGAAGATTGGTCACGTAGACGGTTTTACCATCAGGAGAAAACCTGAGCGAATAGGGAGTATTGCCGGCCGCCAGTCGCTTACGTTCAAAACCATTTTCCAGATCAATAATT
>JALUTR010000127.1 GCA_027021785.1 Fidelibacterota bacterium
CGACTAAGGTCGGGAAGCGCAGCGAGTCCGCAAGGCGGACCGGCGCATGCCGGGAAGCCAATCCGCCGGCCGCTGAACTGCGTGATCGTTGATTGGAATATTTTTTTATTCCAAGCTCCCTTCTTCCCATCTCTGATCCTGCGGGGTCTCCCGACCCCGCAGCGGGAGGAGCCGTGTTTCTCCGTAGGATCATCCTCCGCCAGACGGCATGATCGTTGGGCCGACTTCCAAAACTGTGTCCCCTCCTGCCGGTAAATATCCTTCGGTTCATGGTCGGGAGACCATGAACGATCAGGTTAGGTGTAAGAATATCCGATCCTGCAAGGTCTCCCGACCTTGCAACCTGATTCCTCAGCGGGAATGAATTCGATTTGTCTATTCCGCAGGATCGGGAGATCCTGCGTGATCATCTTTGGGAACAGTTGAGGAGTTCTTAATATATCTTATCCACGATAAACAGGTTGTCAGAGCATTTATATTCAGACGAAAAAGGATAAAGTCGAATATCATCTACCAGGTTTTTTCTTACCGGGTTCATATGGATATAATTCATTTTCTGTTCAAAGATTGGTTCCGATTCGATAATCTCAGGTATTTCATCCGAACGCCAAAGGGTGAAACGGTGGTTGCCTTTTTTAGGATGATGAAAGAGTTTTTTTAACATGGACTTAGGGTCAGAATTAAATAAACCATAGAAAAAGGGATGTATTTCGGATGATTGTGACGAAAGAATCTTACGTACAGTTCGGCCAAGATACTTCTTTAAATCACGCTGGAAATCGGAAAGAGTAAATGAGCCTTCCGGAATCCAGACAATATATTAAACAGGCAATGGATATTCGTATGAATAGATCATATTTATCAAAGTGAACGTCTGAATCAAAAACCTTTAAATTCTCCCCTGTAATAGGGGAGAATAAAAGAGGGGTCCTAAAATTTGAATAAATCATTATTTCATACGATTAACATATGCTGAAGTAATAGTGAAGATGATCAGGCATGATAGGAATAATACCGGATATTTTTTGATTGACGGTAATACCCCCAGGCCAGGCACTGTAGACCGCATGGATAGCGTCTTTAAAACAAAATACGGGAAGCCGGAAACGAACCGTATTGGTCATAAAGTAAATGCAACCAGCGTCTTTTATCCAACCCCGGATCATATATTCTTACTCCATATAAAATAATACAAATAAAATTTATTATTCCTCCCATTCCGTTATATGAAAATAAGAACAAAAGCAATGATCCTGCAAGGTCTCCCGACCTTGCAGTGGTAATGAAATTGATTTATTTAATCCGCAGGATCGGGAGATCCTGCGGGATCATCTTTGGTGGCAGGCTTCCAAACTTATGTCCTTTCCTTCTTGCAAATGTTCTTTGGTTCATGGTCGGGAGACCATGAACGATCAGGTTAGGTGTAAGAATTTCCGATCCTGCAAGGTCTCCCGACCTTGCAGTGGGATGAGTTGGGATTATCCACATAGTATCCGTAACCGCGGAACTATGTTCTTTTCTTCACACCCGTCGCCAGGGTAACCGTCCCGAAAGTCAGGTTTTCGATCGATACCTCATTAAACCCCGCGGTTCGCATTAGCGCGGTCAATTCCGCCCGGGGCGGGAAATGCTCTACCGATTCCGGCAGGTACCGGTAAGCATCGGAACGGGAGAACAGGGCGCCGATGCGGGGCAGGATGCGCTTAAAGTAAAAACGGTACAGGGCGCCCAGGGTCTTCGATGTCGGTTCCGCAAATTCCAGAATCAGCAGTTTTCCACCGGGAACCAATACCCGGTGAAATTCCGCCAGAGCCCGGCTGTAATGGCCGATATTCCGAAACCCGAAAGCAATGGTCAACGCCGAGAATCGGTGGTCCGGAAACGGAAGGGCCTCTCCGTCACCCTGCAGAACAAAAAAATCCTCCAGTCCCCGGGATCGAACCTTGGTTTGACACAAACAGGTCATCCGGAAAGCGTAATCCAGCCCGACCACGACCACGTTGGGGTGCCGTTTTTTGATGGCAATTCCCACATCGCCGGTGCCGGCGGCCACATCCAGGACCGGACGGGACAAATCGGCCGGAAGGGCGTTTACCAGTCTCCGGCGCCAGTAATAATCTACGCCGAAACTTAACAGGTGATTAAGAAAATCGTACCGGGGAGATATGTCATCGAACATCTCCCGGACGTATTGCTTTTTATCCGGTCCGGAATGAATAAATTCAGACACGGGTAATTCCCATTGCGCGCAGACGCTCTTTCAGGTCGTCTACTGAAACAAACCGGATCGTTTTAAACCCCAACCGCCGTGCTTGCTCCACATTAACCTCCACGTCGTCAATAAGCAGGGACTCTTCCGGTTTGCTGCCGCTTATTTCCAGGGCACGCCAAAATATTTCCGGTTCCGGCTTTCGGGCGCCGACCTCGTACGAATAAATCGCTCCCTTCACGGCCTTGAAAAAGGAATACCGGTGGGCGACATCTTCCAAAATGTGCCGGGGATTCGTGTTGGAAAGCAGCCACACATTATATTCGGGAAGCAAACGCTTCAAAATCGCCGACGCGCCGGTCTCGCCCCCCACTAATAATCGCCAGCCTTCCCAAAAGGCCGTTTCGTCCAAACCGTTTGCCCGGGGGATGGCCGCTTTCACGGCCCGGAAAAACTCCCGGTCGCTCAATCGGCCCCGCTCGTACTGGTGATGTATCTCCATCGGGAATGATTCCCGCACCATTTCCAATGGAACACCTGCGTGTTCGCTCCAATGGCGGGCCGTGCGCTCCGGGTCGATCTCCAGCAGTACACCGCCGATATCAAAAAAAATCGTCTTAATCATTTTACGCAAATATAGATTTGTAACGGGCTGTTCTCGTCCATGGGACGACCGTCGTAGTCGCCCAGTTTTTCCTCGATCCTGAATCCGGCTTCGGTCAACAGGCGATCCATGGTATCGGGATAAATCATGTGCATGTCAAAGGAATACAATTCGGGCTCTTTCGCCGCGTCACGAAAAAAGTACCAGTAAATATGATTGATCTGGGTTTCCGGATCGTACTCGTTTCGCTCTTTCACGATGCACTCGCCTCCCCGGGGATGTTCAAACCTCATCACTTCGTACAGTTTCCCGGGTTCGCGATACAGGAAAATCGGGTCGGGAACAAAAATATCGATTAAAAATTTACCGCCGTCCAGCAAATGTTTGTAAACGCACCGGAAGCAGGACAGGACTTCATCGTTGGTCAATAAGTGCAGGAGCGAGTTAAACCCGATAAAACAGAATTTGAACTTAACGCCCATATCAAAGTCCCGCATATCGCCGTAACGGATTGCGCCCTGTCGGCCGAAGGGAGCCAGTTTCCGTTCCGCCAGGGAAACATATTCTTTGCTGGAATCCAGCCCCACATAGGTATGTCCCCGTTCCAGGATCGGGAGCGCCAAGCGACCGGTTCCGGCCGCAAGTTCCAGGACCGGGCTGCCGCATTTGTCGGCCCGGCCGACGATGAAATCCACATCGTTGGTTTTCCACCAATGGGCCGCATCGTACACCTCCGGCTCTTCGTAAATATTACCCATCGTTCCCCGGCTTTATTTTAATTCCGACATTAACCACCACGCGATTCCCGCCCGATTCACTTATCCCAGCACCATCAATTCCTTCGTCGTCCGGTTCAGTATTTCGCAACCGTCTTTACCGATTACCACGTCGTCCTCGATCCGGACGCCACCCCATCCCGGTAAATAGATTCCGGGTTCAATCGTAACCACGTAATTCTCTTTCAACACTTCCCGGCTTTTCTGGCTGAGACGGGGAATAGTATGAATTTCCAAACCCAGTCCATGACCGGTGGAATGGACATAATATTTATCGTACCCGTGCTCGGTGATGTAATCACGGGTAACCGAATCAAGATCCTTGCAACTCATACCCGCTTTGGCCGCGTCACAAGCCGCCTGTTGGGCGGCTTGCACGATTTCGTAAATTTCCCGGTGTTTGCCGGAGGCTTCTCCGATAACGGGCGTACGGGTCAGGTCGGAATGGTAGCCACCGTATTTCGCGGCGGCATCGATAACCACAAAGTCCCCTTTTTGGAACGGTCGATCGGTGGGAACGGCATGAGGCAAGGCGCCGTTGGGGCCGGAAGCAACGATCGGGGGGTACGCCTCGCCGTCGCCATAGCGGCGAAACCGCAAAGCGAATTCAATGGCCGCTTCCTTTTCGGTAACCCCGGCCTTTAAGCGGGGCAGGACTTCCCCGAAAACGCGGTCCGTTATTTCCACCGCGGTTTTAATGGCCTCCAGTTCCGCCGGATCTTTTACGGCGGCGATTTCTTCCACCAGGCGACTGGTGGACTCCCATTGCACCGTGGGAAACAACTCCCGCATCTGCTGAAACTGGTTCACGCTTACAAAATCTCCCTCGAATCCCAGTTTCAGTTCCCCCGGGATAAGCTCGTTTTCGGCCGCAATCCGCAAGTGTGTCCCGGTGTCTATATAGCGCGTGAAACCGCGTACTTCCTCTTTCGACTGTTCCCGGTAACGCCCGTCGGAAATGAAAAACTGTCCCCGCGGTGTAAACAGACAGGTGCCGGCGGAACCGGTAAAACCGGAAAGATAACGAACATTGGTCAGGTTGGTAATCAACATGCCGTCCAGACCCCGGTCCGCCAACTCGCTCTTCAGTTTGTTCTGTCGCCGCTGAAAAATCGATGCGCTCATATTCTTTTCTCTCTCAATTCCCGACCGGGTTGCAACAAGGTTTGATTGATGATGATATCCCGTCCCCGGAAACGCGATACCGGGGATTTTACTGTTCGCTCATATGCAACAGCTCCTGGATTTCCTCCCGCTCGCGCTCGATGCGTTCCTTGTTTTCCCCTTTATCTTCCAGGATCTTCAGCACATCCAGGGCCTGGTGGTACAGGCCCTGATTTTTCAGGACGGTAACCAAGGTAAAGGTAGCCAAACGGGGACTGATGGCGAGCGAATCCGGTTCTTCTTCGGAAACCGGTTGCGATTCGGTTTCGGATTCCGGGATTTCGGGCGGGGATTGGGCCTTTTTCTTCGCCTGTTTTTTTGCCTGTTTTTTCTTGCGGGCGGATTCTACTTGTTTAACGTATTCCCGGGCCGGTTCATAACCGGGGTCGATTTCCAACACTTTTTTGTAGCTTTCGGCCACCGTATTTGAAGATCGTCCCAGCTCAATTTGCACTTCCACCAGCATCAGTCTGGCCCGCAAATGGGGACTCCCGGAGCGGGTTACGATTTTCAAATGTTTTTCGGCTTCTTGGAGGTTGCCTTCTTTCCAGGCCACATTCGCCAGAACAAAGAGTCCGTCTTCATGTTCGGGGTGATGTTCCAAACCGATTTCGCACACCTTCCGCGCCCGCGCCAAATCTCCTTCCCGGTAATAAATATCGGCCAACATGGGAAACAGAACGGTGTCGAAATGATCGGCAAAGTACACTTCAAGCCCGGCTTTGTTTTTAAATTCCATAACGCCCGCTACCGACGGTTTTTCGCAACCCAATCGGTAATATAGTCAATAGTCTCCTGCACGGGCGTGCCGGGACCGAATAATTTCCCCACCCCCATTTTTTCCAGTTCTTCCATGTCTTTCCCGGGAATAATTCCACCTCCCGTAAGCAATACGTCGTCCAATCCCTTTTCGCGCATCAATTCCAGCACCCGGGGGAAAATCGTCATATGGGCGCCGGACAGAATCGACAGGGCAATCACATCCGCGTCTTCCTGCAAGGCGGCGGAAACAATCATTTCCGGTGTTTGGCGGAGTCCCAGGTAAATGACTTCCATTCCGGCATCCCGGTAGGCGGATGCCAATACCTTTATTCCGCGGTCATGACCATCCAGACCGGGTTTGGCCATGACAATCCTGATCTTGCGTTCCATTACCTATCCTTGTGTGATTCTCAAAAAAGATTAAAGTTTGTCATGGTCGCATAATAGGGTAACCGTCGTAGCAAATCAAGGACTTTACCCAGGGTGGACAAGAGCTCCCGACAAATGCCGGGAAGCCAATCAACCGGCGGGTTTTCTCCTGACAGTTTTCTCCACCCATATTTGAGGGATTATCCGGTAAACCAGACCGCCTTCTCAATCCACCGCGCGGGTGTCCAGCACAAATGTGACCGGACCGTCGTTTACCAGGCTGACCTCCATCATGGCGCCGAATTCCCCCGCCTGTACCGGCACTCCCTTGTCCTTCAGACGGCGCATGAAATCTTCGTACAACGCCCGGCCCTCTTCCGGTGGAGCGGCCTTCACAAAACTGGGCCGACGCCCCTTGCGCCAATCCCCACACAGGGTAAACTGACTCACCACCAGGGCCGACCCGCCCACATCCCGAAGGGAACGGTTCATTTTCCGATTTTCATCGCCGAAAATCCGGAAACCGGCGATTTTCTCCGCCAGGAACTCACTGTCTTTCTCATCGTCCCCGCGCATCACACCTAAAAATATCACCAACCCGTGACCGATTGCCCCGGTCACCTCCCCGTCGACGGTTACCTTCCCCCTCGTGACGCGTTGCAATACCGCAATCATTTCCCGGCACCAATCCGAATTCGTTTAAGAATAATAACCTCGCACGATTACACTTTACCGGGTCCCGACTCGACTTTCGCATTCGATCCACACATTGTTTTTACCGTACTTTTCCCGCAATTCCTTTAAAAACATGCGGTGTGAAGACACCTTGATGTTGTGGGCGAAAATTTGCTGTTGTTTGCTCCCGTTGGCAATGTGAAACACGAGACCGCAATTGCCGCGATACTGTTTGGCGACCCGGTACAATTCGTCGATATCTTCCGGCTTGACCGTTTCCGGTTCCAGGCGGATGTTGATGCGGCGTGAAAAATGATCGCGTGCCTTTTCCAGAGGCACAACCTGATCGGCAATTAATTTCAGGTCGGTGAAGTCAGACCCCTCGGTGGCTTTCCCGGAAATAAAAACAACCTTGTTGTCCGCGATTAAATCCCTGTACTTGGCGTACGTATCGCTGAAAGCGACAATTTCCGATTGCCCGCCCAGGCATTCCAGTTTAAAAAAGGCCATTTGCTTATTTTTACGATCAAAATGAAACTTGACATTATGGATGATTCCGCCGATCCGAATTTCTTTCCTGGAAAACGCCTCGACGTGATCGGTAAAATCGAAATTGCTGAACTCTTCCAAATCTTCGGCGTATTTCAACAACGGGTGCCCCGAAAGGTAAAGCCCCAGGACTTCTTTTTCCTTCTCAAGTTTTTCCTGGTTGTCCCAATCCCCCACCGGCGGCAACTCCGGAACCCGGATTACACTTTCTCCGCCGATTCCTCCGGATCCGAATAAATCCACCTGATTCAGGTTTCGGCTGTTCTGCACCTGTTGCCCGTATTTGATGGCATCATCCACAGCATCGAGCATCTGCGCCCGTGACCCTCCCAGGGGATCCATGGCTCCGGCCATGATCAGGCTCTCCAGCACCTTTTTGTTCACGGCCCGCAGATCCACCCTGGAGGTGAAGTCAAACAAGCTTTTGAAGGGGCCCTCTTTTTCCCTGGCCTCCAGGATTTTTTCCAGGGCCTTGATACCGACGTTTTTGATCGCGTTCAGGCCGAAGGAAATCGTTTTTTCATCCACCGGATGAAAATGAATATTGGAAATGTTGATATTGGGAGGCGCAACCGCAATTCCCAGTTTACGGCACTCATTGATCAGGATGACCACCCGGTCGATGTTGGACATTTCGCTGGTCAGGTTGGCGGACATGAATTCAGCGGGATAGTGGGTCTTCAGCCAGGCGGTTTGATACGCGATATAGGCATAAGCCGTGGAATGGCTTTTGTTAAAACCGTACTGGGCGAATTTTTCGATATACGCAAATATTTCACTGGCTTTTTTCCTGCTGGTACCGTTGGTAACCGCCCCGGAAATAAATTTCTCCGACATTTCATCCATGAGCGACTTGATTTTCTTTCCCATGGCCCGGCGCATAAGATCGGCTTCCGCCAGACTGAACCCGGCAATGCGGTTGGCAATCTGCATCACCTGTTCCTGATACACGATAATTCCGTACGTTTCCTTTAATATCGGTTCCAGGTCCGGGTGGACATATTCTATTTTTTTCCGCCCGTGTTTCCGGTCGATGAAATCGTCGATATTTTCCATCGGCCCCGGGCGATACAGGGCGTTCATGGCAATCAGGTCTTCAATCACGGTCGGTTTCAGTTTTTTCAGAAACTCCCGCATCCCGGAAGATTCAAACTGGAAAATGCCGACGGTCAATCCCTTGGCAAATAACTGGTAAACCCGCGGATCGTCCAGGGGTATCTTTTCCATATCGACGGTGCCGCCCCGTTCCCGTATCAATTTCGTGGTACGATCGATCACCGTAAGATTCCGGAGTCCCAGAAAATCCATCTTCAGCAATCCCAGGTCTTCCAGGCCTTTCATGTCGTACTGACTGGTCACATCGCCCTTGGGCGATTTATACAGCGGAATGTAATCGGTCAAATCGCCGGGGGCGATTACCACCCCGGCGGCGTGGGTGGAAGCGTGCCGGTTCATCCCTTCCAGAACTCGGGAAAAATCCATCAACTCCTTGTACTGACTTTCAGTCAGGGTTTTTAACTCCGGATTGTTTGCCAGGGCCGACTCGAGAGTGACTTTCGATCCTTCCGGAATCATTTTCGCGATCCGGTCAACCTCCCCGAAAGAATAACCCATAACCCGGCCGACGTCGCGCACGACCTGACGGGCCTTCATTTTCCCGAAAGTGATAATCTGGGTCACCGAATTTTCGCCGTACCGTTTTTTAATATAATCAATGACCTCGCTGCGGCGCTCGATGCAAAAATCAATGTCAATATCGGGCATGCTGACCCGGTCCGGGTTGAGAAAGCGCTCGAACAAAAGCTGGTGTTTGATCGGATCGATGGTGGTAATTCCCAGGACATAGGAAACCAGACTCCCGGCCGCCGACCCGCGTCCCGGTCCCACCGGAATATTGTGCTCTTTCGCATATTGCACAAAATCGGCGGTGATTAAAAAATACCCGGCATAACCCATTCTTTTGATCACCTGTAATTCATGATCCAGACGCTGACGAATCTCCGGGGAAATTTCACCATACAACCGTTCAACACCCGACTCACTGAGGGTTTTCAGGTATTCATCGGGATCGCGGGTTTGAACACCGGTCGGAATCGGAAAGTTGGGCAGGTGGTTTTCACCCAGGGGCAACTCGACATCAATGCTGTCGGCGATCCGGCGGGTATTTTCAAGAGCCTCGGGAACATCCCCGAACAGGTCGTACATCTCGTCCTGGGATTTAAGATAAAATTCCGCGGTTGAGTACCGTAAGCGGTTGGGATCATTACGGTCTTTTCCGGTTCCCAGACAAATGTGAATATCGTGCGCTTCCCAGTGTTCCTTTCGCGCGTAGTGGGTATCATTGGTGGCCACCAGCGGGAGGCCGAGTTCCCGCGACAGTTTCTTCATGTTTTCCACGTTAACCAGCTCTTCCGCGATACCGTGGTTCTGGATTTCCAGGTAATACCGGTCCGGAAACAATTCCGCAAACTCCATTGCCACGGCCTTGGCACCGTCCCAATCACCTTTCAGCATTTTCTCGGGGACCTCGCCCTTTAAACAGGCCGAAAAACAGATCAACCCTTCACTGTATTGGCACAACAATTCCTTGTCCACCCGGGGACGATAGTAAAACCCCTCCAAATATCCGTGGGTAACCAATTTCATCAGGTTGCGGTAACCGGCATAGTTCTGCGCCAGCAGGACAAGGTGGTTGTTTCCCCAGCCGCCTTCCTTCCGGGGTTGCTTGTGAAAACGGCTGCCCTGGGCAACGTAGACCTCGCAACCGATGATCGGTTTTATCCCGATTTTCTTCGCAGCCTTGTAATAGGGTACCACGCTGAACATATTGCCATGTTCGGTAAGCGCCACGGTATCCATATCCAGCTCGGCTATGGTTTTTACCAGTGTTTCCACCGTCTGGGCGCCGTCCAGCAGGCTGTAGTCGGAGTGGTTGTGAAGATGAACGAATTCAGTTGACATTTATAACAAATCGAAAAATTTTATTGGCAAAATCACAAATGAAAATACATAAACGAGGTATGAATCCTAAATAGGGAAAATAAAAAGTCCTCCTTTTTCCAATTCGAATTTATCGCCCTTGCCCCCGTTCCACCGGCATTAAACGTCCCGACCGATCAAGGGGTATCCGGTCTTCGGAACCAGACGATTTGCCACAATAATCCGGGAAAATCAAGACGTGGATAATCGTCGGGGAAGGGTACTATTGTCAACTTATTGTCAACCTTTAAATGTTGTTATTGTCAACCCAATGTTTTATCATTGCGGACAATGCAGGCGTGAGATTTTCGGTAGTAATCGTAATTTCCGGGTGATCCTGTTTAAACACGCGAAATATTTCATCCGCGAAACCCCGGCCCAATGATTTTACGTTTTTAAAATCGAGAATAATTTCCCGGAACTTGTCCAGTCCCGCCAGCAAACGGCGGGCCTCGGAACGGGAAAGGTATTCCTTGGCAAACAATTTCACGGCTACCTGTGTGCGTTCGAAACCGTATTCAAATTTTTCCGGCGCGTAGGCATCGAATACCGCGGACAATTTTCGCCGGGACTGCTTGCCGATCAGGAACCGAACATGGGTTCCCTCCACGCACCTCCCCTCCTCCAGAAAAACATCCTGTTTAGGCATATGAAAAATCAGTTTTAACCGGTGAGAACGAAAGGAGACGACATCGCCGCATTTCGACGTGAAAAACACACCCTCCCCCGTATGGCGTTCGGGAAACGTTGTTGTCTTTCCCTTTATCAACTCTCCTACGGCGGAAATTTCATTTTCCAGACCCAGTTTCTTATAAATGGAATAAAAAATACCGATCCCCGAATCTTTTATTTCAAAACAACACCGATAGGGATCGAGTTCTAATTTTACCCGGCACCATTCGGACTCCGAATGTTCAACGGCATTGTTTAAAATTTCCGTAAAAGCGTAGTTCACGATCTCGAACACATTGTCAGGTAGTTCTTTCCGCAAATTCAGCGCCAAGTCGGCTTGTTGAAACACAAGGTGTTCTTCCACATCCGCAAGTAAATACCGTTTGTTAAAGATTTTGCCAACCGGCTTTTCCTTTCCGCTTCGCAAACGGTAAACGGCCCCTCTGGTCATTCCTTCTTTTACAATTAAACCTTCAACTATCATTTTTTTCACATGCTTATTCAAAGCCTGCCTGGAAATCCCCAGCAGGGCGCACAATTCCCTGCCGGTAGCTGTGTGGCACTGTTTTAAATAAGACAGTATTTTATCTTTAATATTCATTTACCAGGGATTGTCCACGACGTGAAACTAAAATATTGTCAACTTATTGTCAACCATTTGAATCGATTATTGTCAACCAGACGTGGTATAAAATTAATAATAACGGGAATCGGAGGTCAGGGAATGTAGAACCACGACACAAAGGGATTTTATTGAAGATTGACAACTGATTCCGAATTCCAAAGCCCGGCGATCTCTTAAAAAGTCTGTACAAATTCTATTTAATACTTTGCGACCTTGGCGTCTTAGCGGTTATTAAATAAGCTCACCGCTGAGGTCCGTCTACGTTACACTACCCCAGGTACACCGCCAATACTCCGGCGATGGTACTTAGCTTTAATATCCGGGCCGCGGTTTTGGCGGTGGCGTCGCCGGGAAACCTGACAAACTTATAGACGATAAACAACAACGGAATTTCGACCCCTAATATTAAAACAATCAAATATCCCTGGCCGTAATACCGGGTCCAATAGGGTACGAAAGCGCCGAAACCAATCACAAACGTTAGGATAATGGAAAGGATAACCGCTTGTTTGAGTCCGGCCACCAGGGGGAAGGTGCGCAACCCGGCTTTCCGGTCACCCTCAAAATCGGCGATATCTTTCACCAGTTCTCTCACCAGGGTCAACCCGAAAGCCAACACGGCCGGGACGACCAAAGGACGCACCTCCGCAAACGCCGCTCCGGCGAAAATGAAGGTCAGCCCCAGAATAAATGAAACCACAATGTTTCCGATTAACGGCAGACCTTTCAATTTCCAACTGTAGACAACCATCAACGGCAAAGCGATTCCGAGGGCCAGAAAACGTGCCAACGGCGGCAGCGCAAATGCAAATCCGCTGCCGGCGGCAAACAGGAATACAGACATGACCAGCGCGGTCTTACGTTGCACCAGTCCCCGACTTAAAGGGCGCCCGGGACGGTTAACCAGATCAACTTCATAATCGAAATAATCATTGATGGCATTGGCGGCGGCATTGTAACACATCACTACCAGAATCGTAAATAACAACGTCTCGATTTGCTGTACCTTATCCAGGATTGCGGCGCTGACGAAAACCGCAAAGGCGCCCGTTAATAAATTTAACGGCCGTAACAATTTAATATGAGCCCGGAAACGTTCCATAACAGGGTCACCCTTCAATATAAGAAGATACGAAAAAAACCCGCAATCTCTCAGTTACGTATGTATATTTAAAGAGCCAAGAGCTCCCGACCTTGTCGGGAAGCGAAACGAAATCCCGGCGCATGCCGGGAAGACAAGTTGAGCGAAGCGAGTCCGCAAGACGGACCGACGGATGTCGGGAAGCGCGGCAAAATCCCGCCAGAGGCGGAAAACCAAAAGATATACACTGATTTACCACGCCGAAATGATGGGCTTGGGAGCTTGACTCCCGCTTTCTGTTTTTGAATGACCTTTAGTATTCTCCACAACCAATTTCTTCACCCGTGGCAACAGAGATAAGAATGCGGAACAAATCCTTTGCCCGTTCGGGGAAAATGGTCCTGGTCAGGTAACCGCGGAAACAATCACTTCAGGGAGCGCACCGGGGTGTACTCACCGGCGCGCTCCCCGCCTGTGATATCCTGGTGAAGGCAGAAAAAACACCTGTCGTTCGTTGTTTGCTTACTCACACCACCGTAATCATACAACAATAATGGCAATACGTACGCCGGTAATGATATTCCCTCCTGTTTAACAGACAAACCTGCTTGTTATTTTAAATCAATCAACGTTACATTTTTCACGACAAATGTTTGTGATAAGTGGGAATAAACGTTTGGTCAGGTTTTAATCGTTGTTTTATCTGTACATCAAATGGTACGGATAACTTGTAATAAGGAGGTATGTTATGAGTCGCGTGTTGGTGGATGTTGGAGGGTGTTTA
>JALUTR010000128.1 GCA_027021785.1 Fidelibacterota bacterium
TCCAGAAGGAAACTTATTTGATATTTTTATCCAGTTCTGACCTGTATCTTTCGATTTCCAGAGTGCGTTGTTCACATACACGAAGTAGCTTCCGTCTGCTGCTACTTCAAAATCTGCGATATCAGTCCCCCAACCCAGTTGCTCCTTATCATCAACAATAGCGCGCCATGTGTCACCATAATCCGTGCTGCCGTAAATCCCACCGCGCTTGATCACCGCGAAAACCTCGTTGGGCTTGTACTTGTTCTGCACCAGAAAGTCCGCGTGGCCGGAGTAGAGCGGGAGCTTCTCCCACTGGGCGTGAGCGAGAGGGCTGCAAAGCAGAAGGAATGTCGAAATCAGGATTGTCTTTTTCATTGTCCATCTCCTAATGCAAGTGGCAAATGCATTGCGCAGGAAACATACTGAATTGGAAAAGAAGAGTAAAGGAGAATTCGACCAGGCAGAGGGCAATCTTCGGCAAGCGGTGATGGGTGTCGGGATGTATTCTCATGAAGCTCCCCTCCCACAACGAGAGAAGTATCCGGGATATTGTATTTGCCGAAGTACCCGGTCTGATTCGTCGGGTCCTCGCCGACATCGCAGGCATTTTCTATCATGCCGCCGTTGTTCGCGGTAAGGGTATTATGACCGACAGAATCACGATTGAAAATGCGCAGGAACGCTCCCTGGAATTTATTCGGGTCCGTTCCCGGATGCAGGGGATGGTTTCGTCGCATCCAGCTCAGGCGGTGGTCCGCGTTTTCCTGTAAAGCGTACGACAGGGGTTGGACCGGACCGGTGAGCTTTTGTCCATTATAGTAGCCGCTTGTATATGTGAAAATATTGAGCGCGGTATCAGGCATATAAAAATCCGGCTTTTCAAGTGTCCCGGGCAACCATGCGCCGCTCGAATCTCTATACGCCGGATAAAAAGTGAACTCGTCAGTCGTTATAACATATCTTCCGTTTCCATCGTCGTATGGAATGACGGAATGACAAATATTCCAATCCCATTTGTGATTTCGCATCGGATCGCCCGATACGTAATACGTCGTGTCGAACCACGCTTTGTTCGGATTGATTATCGTATCCGGGAATAGAGTGCGGTCGAATTCATAATACTGGTATTTCGTGTCCGTAAGCGTCCAATTCTGATCGAACGTGAGAACACATATCCCTTTTCTCGGAAGACCGAGACCGATCAATCTATCTCCATTCTGTCGTTTAAATCCCTTCACCTCGTGTATTTTCGTTATGTCTGCATTGTGTAGCGTGGGAAGAGACGGGTGTAGTTCTATCTCCGAACGCGTGAAACTTGTATCCGTTGATACGTCATACATACGTAAAATGCTGTCATTCGAAGCGAGAAACAGCCGACCGTCGAACTGGTGGATCATTTCGATGTTGCCGATAGATAAGCTGTCGATTCGTGTACCAACCATCTCATTATATTTTTTAGAAACTGTATCTCCTATTAGATCCAAATTAGTGTTATTGAGAATGAAACCGATAATTTTTGACGAATCTCTCTTCTGGATATCCAGAAAGAGACGGACGCCGCCAGAGCTGTATGTAATCGATTCAATATCCCCGGGGTAAAAGTTTAAATCGAGACCTAAAGAATCAAGCCCTAATTTCCCGTAGTATTCCAATCGGTTCGAATTTCCCAGGCGATAAAATTCCCAGTGACGATATCTAGGGAAAATAAGTAACCTTAGTGTGTCTCCAACACTTATCGAACGAATCCGTCCGACTTGACCGGGGATGCGATCGAGAATCGCCATGTTCCTGGATGATTGAAACTCCGGAGGGATAGTTTCGGTTGGAGCGAGCGTTTGGCCTATCCGGCCGGGCGATTCTTCCTGGGCGCAAAGAACAACCGGAAGCGCTATCAACATGGCAAGCAGGAAAACCCGATGCCGGCATTTGCAAACGCAAAAAACATTCTCATGTAACATGATTTCCTCCTTTTATCTGCGTATAATCAGTGGTATAAACTTGAAAGGCACCCCTTTGCGAGAAACAATCAGATAGTATATTCCGGAGCTTAATGCTATCCCGGTGGAATTTTTTCCTTCCCAGGTAAATTGGCCGGTCTTTTCCAGGAGCGGACGGATGAGGACCGTTTCACCGAGACTGTTGTACAACCGGAGTACGACATTCTTCGCATCCCGAAGCTTGTATGAAATAGTTGTATATCCGGTGAACGGATTCGGGTATGCGACCACATCGTCCAGATCTATGTTTTTCCTCGGTTCCTGAACGCTCGTGATATTGGATATCAGTATTCGATAAAGGCCATTGAATTCCCTACCGCAATACAGGTAGTTCCCGGCGAAATCCATCACCGCAGGAAATGTGCGAGAAATCGGAGCGCCGCTCCCGTCACGCAATTTCACCCATCCCTTTCTTTTATATAAATACCAGAAGTTCTTGCTTGCGAGAACCAGTCCTTCCGAAGTCGCATAGCGACTGTATCCGTTGTGAACCAATTCCGCCCAATCGTTCCCCTCCATGCCGGTCGTATCGGTAAACCAGGTCCGGCCATCGTCGGAAGAGAATTTGTTGAGCAATACATTGAACAATATGTCGTCTCCCGTTATTCGCAGACGTGATCTCGTCATGTCCGGATTACCCCATGTCAATTCCCATCGTTCGCCGTAATTATGTACAGCCCAAATACCCAGTCCGTAAATATCGAGCGGATTCGGGGAATGGGTAACGGCAAAGAATTTCCCGCGTTCTATCTGTGATGGAAAGAGCGTGACCTCGTCATACAAATACGGAGGGACCGGCAGGCGCGTCCACGTTGCGCCGGCGTCAGTTGTGAAAAAATAACTGAAACCGCCATTCTGGTTGATCATGACGTACATATCCATGGGATATGGTTTCGATATTTCGAACTGTATCATATCGCCCACGGTGGTCAGAAGCGTATCAGGAATCGTTTGACCGGGTTTGC